>CAZFQD010000033.1:0-10940 GCA_964520885.1 uncultured Oscillospiraceae bacterium
ATTATATGTCACATTTATTATTTTGTCAACCAAAAAAAATTATGAAATTTTTCATTTTGAATAAAATAGTTCAAATTGGTTACAAAATGGCGACAATTCATTGCAAAACTGTAACTATTTGTAATCGTTTTGTAACTACTTTTACAGAATTAAATTAACTTAAAATTTTCAAAATATTACAAAGCATTTTTTTGCCTTTTTAATCAATAATAAATAAGGGTGAATAAATGAAAAAGAAAACGATTTCGTTTTTTGCAATTATTATAGTTTTATCATTTTTCACTTGTGTTAGTGCCCAGACGGTGTATACAGTTGTCAGTGGAGATTCGATGTGGAAAATTGCCGTTAAATACGAAAGAGGACTTGACGAATTAAAAGTGGCAAATCCTTCCATTAAAAATTATGCGCTAATTTATCCCGGACAAAAGATTAATATACCAGCGGCTGAGGGATTGACACAAATAGAGGATGAGGTTATTAGACTTGTTAATGTTGAAAGGTCAAAAAGAGGCTTAATGCAACTTAAAAAGAATTGGCAGGTAGCAAGAGTGGCAAGATATAAGGCTAAGGATATGGCAGTGAATAATTATTTTTCCCATACCTCGCCAACCTACGGTTCGCCTTTCAATATGATGGAAAACTTTGGAATTTTGTTTTCTGCGGCAGGAGAAAATATTGCCTATGGGCAAAAAACGCCACTGGCAGTTATGACTGCGTGGATGAATTCGCCGGGGCATAGAAATAATATTTTAAGCCCATCCTTTACAGAAATTGGAGTAGGAGCTTATAAAAACAGTAACGGCACAATTTATTGGTCGCAAATGTTTATTAAACCTACAACAAGATAACAAAAAGGGATGAAAATTTTAAATTTTCATCCCTTTATAAAATTATTTAATTATAAATTATGCATTATCAACAGATACCATATGCTTTATTAATTCTAAAACCTTATTTGAATAGCCCCATTCATTGTCATACCAAGAAACTAATTTAACAAAAGTTTTTGAAAGACCAATACCCGCACCTGCGTCAAATATTGAAGCTCTTTCATCGTGAATAAAATCACTTGAAACAACTGATTCTTCAGTATAGCCTAAAACGCCCTTCATTTCATTTTCTGAAGCCTTTTTAATAACGGCGCAAATTTCCTCATAGGTTGCTTCTTTCTTTAATCTAACAGTTAAATCAACAACTGAAACATCTAATGTAGGAACTCTAAATGCCATACCTGTTAATTTACCCTGCAACTCTGGAATAACCTTGCCAACAGCTTTTGCCGCACCAGTTGAAGAAGGAATAATGTTGCCAGCCGCTGCTCTGCCACCTCTCCAGTCCTTACTTGAAGGAGCATCAACGGTTTTTTGTGTATTTGTTGTAGAGTGAATAGTTGTCATAAGACCTTCTAAAATTCCAAAATTATCATTTATAACCTTAGCTAAAGGAGCCAAACAGTTAGTTGTGCAAGAAGCATTTGAAACTATATTCATATCCTTAGTATATTTACAATCGTTAACACCCATAACAAACATAGGAGCATCATTTGAAGGAGCAGAAATAATTACCTTTTTAGCTCCTGCTGAAATGTGAGCAGACGCAGTATCAATAGTTTTAAATATGCCAGTGGACTCAACAATATAATCAGCCCCAATAACACCCCATGGAATTTCCTTAGGGTCCTTACAAGCAAAAACCTTAATCTCTTTGCCATTAACTACAATAGCATCCTCTTTAACAGAAATTGTGCCATTAAATTTGCCATGAACAGTATCATATTTAAGCATATATTCCATATACTTTGTGTCCACAAAAGGGTCGTTAACACCAATTACTGAAAAAATCTCAGGCATACTAACTGCGATTCTAAAAACCAATCTACCTATTCTTCCAAAACCATTAATTCCAATTTTTATTGCCATATTTTTTACCTCCACTTAATAGTATCTTATATATATATTTTATACTAATTTAAAAAGTTATACAATACTTAATTGTTAAAAAATAAACAATATGATTAAAAAATAACACATTATTTTCATAATTTGTTGTTTAAAACTAACAAATAAAAAAAATATTATAAATAGACCTTACTGAATAACTCACTTGTGAGTTATTCAGTAAGCCCTAAATATTGAAATTTTCGCAGATATTTGGTATTACTTTGGCAAGCCTTTTAAGAATAATTCAGGACCCGCTATGAATATTCTAATTAAACTAATGAATATTTTTGCGTTAATTTATTCCATTATTTTACAAGATTATATATAATTTATCCCTAAAGTTCGACAAAAGGAAAAAATTAAAAGTTGCTGTTGTATCACTCTTAGTTGTTATAACTAATAAACTAAAAGATTATAATAAATATTTAACATTATTAATAAAAATAGCTCTTTTGGGTAAAATATGATTATTAGTATTGACAATTAATTATCAATATTATATTATTAATAACATAGGCAAAACTATTGAAAAGTAGTGACGCAAAGCCAAGGGTCTAACCTTCTTTTGAAGTATGATAGCCGGTTGCATTATATAAAGATGCACTCTATTTATTATTTGAAAGGCGAGGATATTTTTTGCCGGAAGAAAAAAGCAGCATCCTTAAGGATATTACTAAAGGGATTGCTTATGAAATCAAGTTACCCATTGTTTCAATTATTTCAAGCAGTAATTTACTTAAAAAGAAAATAGACAAGTATATTACTCAAGAAGAACAAGTTTATTTTAATCTAATAATTAAAAATAGTTATCAAGTACTAAGATATGTTGAACATACGACGAATTATTTAATGCTTAATGAAGAACAAAAAGAACCTATTTTTAAAAAAGAAAATATTTGCGATTATATTTTAGGATTATGTATAAGTTCTGAAATATTTGCTTTGTCTAAAAAAGTTATGTTATCTGTGAATGTTCCAAGCGAGCCTATTATTATGGCTTTTAATTTTGAGTTATTAAGTAGTGCTATTTTAAATTTATTAAGCAATGCTATAAAACATTCAAAAAAAGAAAATTCTATTAAGGTATCTATAATAAATGAAAAGGATTTCGTTTATATTGAAGTTTCTGATAATGGAATTGGGATAAAAAAAGAAGAATTAGATAAGATTTTTTTACCTTATTACACAAATAGTAGTTATTCCAAAGAATATAGTGGTGGAAGAGGTTTAGGTTTATTTCTTGTGAAAGGCATTGCAGAAATGCACAAAGGTAAGGTTGAGATAAAAAGCGAATATGGGAAAGGAACTTCTGCTATAATTAAAATCCCAAAAAACCTTAAAGAGAATACTAATCATTCAATTGGCAATATAATTAAGCAAAACGAACTTGATTTTTCAAGAGAATTAAAAACAATAGTAAATATAGAGCTAAGTGATATTTAATGTCACTTAGCCCTTTTAATGAAATTAGGAATTTAGGTGGAAATGCTACGCATTTCTTTTTAATTTCTAATTATCTTATCGCTCTCCCTTCTACAATATCCAATAATTTTTCGGCTGACATTGGGGATAAAACACAATAGCGAGGAATTGTAAAGAGATTTGAATCTATCTTTGCATGCCCTCTGTTAATAGTAAATGCGGCAAAAAAACCAAATTCTTTAATAATATTAATAAGAGTTGAGTTAAATGCTCCTATTGGATAAGCAAAATAGGGAGAATTTAACTTTTCTTTTGATATTAATAAATCCGAATTTATTTTATCTTTTGTTTGTTTTGTAAGTTCAATATGTAAATCATAAGTATGGTCAGCAAATTCAAAAACATCCTTTGCTGTTTCCATTTCTGCCTTATTGAAATATTGAAATTTTTTGTTTATTGGGTCAAATTCCTCATATGGCTCATCTAAATTTTTTGTTATAACAAAAACCATTGCTTTAAAGGCATATTTTCTAAAAATAGGTGCGGCTAAATATATAGTGCTTTTATAACCATCATCAATAGTTAAAAAAACACTTTTTTTTGGAATTTGTTTGCCATTTTTAATAAAATCCAATACTTGCTCGCAAGTTAAAGAAGAATAGCCCTTTTGTTTCAATATTTTTAAGTGGCTTTCAAGTTCATCAGTTGTAGCTATTATTGAATTTTTTATTGTCCCTTTTTGCTCTTTTGTTAATAAGTGATGATAACAAATTATTGGAATCCCACTAATATTTGCATCAAATCCACTTTTGTCGTCAATTTCACTTGAAATATTTGAAGAAATATCATTGCTAATTACAGGCTCAGAAGATACAATGCTTGAAGTAGTTTTTGCAGTTGAGGAAACTTTTATAGTTGGAGTAATTGTTGTTTTAGAAACGAAAAAAATTATTGCAACAATAACAAACGCCAAAAATGGAATTAATAATTTTTTCAAAATTTCACTCATTCCTTATTTAAATATTTATATAATTTAAAAGCAAGTAACAGGTAACAAACAGTAATATGGAATGTAAAACAGTTATAACTTTCAACTTTCCACTTTCCACTTTCCACTTTCAACTTTCAACTTTCAACTTTCCACTTACTAATTATTCGCTAAAGTCACCTGTGTAGGAAACTAAAACTACATTAACTACTCCTTCAATATCTGAAATTGAATTTACAAAGGCTGTATTGTCATTTTTAACTCGTATTTCTAATGTAAGTTCGCTTTTCCCTTTTTGGGTAGTTTTTGACCGTAATATGAATTTTAATTTATTAATTACAGCTCTAACCTCGCCAGTTGCCTCATCATTATAATTAATAATAAGTAAGTAGGTTTTACTATTATTTTTAAATCGCATAAATATTAATAGTGCAAGACCGATAAATATACTGCCAACTAAAGCAATAGCAATAATTCTCGCTCCGGTTGCAAGACCTGAGGCTACTGCCCAAAATAAAAATACCAAATCAACAGGGTCCTTAATTGCCGTTCTAAATCTAACAATAGATAAAGCACCAACCATACCAAGAGATAGAATTAGGTTTGAGCCAATTGTAATAATTATCATTGAAGTAATCATAGTCATAAGCAAAATTGAAACATTAAAACTATGGCTATAAACTACTCCACGATAGCACTTTTTATATACCAAAAATATAAAAAGTCCAATAATAAATGAAGATAACATTGTAATAATAATTCCGGAAATAGTGATTTCATTAAAAGAACCTAATTCTAAAAAACTTTTTTTAATGATATCCGCAAAATTTGTGCTACCCATTAAAAATTCCACCCTTCAAATTTAAAAAATATTTTAAATGCTTTTATATGAGCTTTGAGTCCAGTTATTAAATATTGAATGAGAAACTGGATTAAGCTTGAACTGAAGTAAACGGCAAATAACAAATTTAGAAATTGCACTTCTATCGTGCTTTGAAATTTTTAGTAATTGACGAATGTATTTTGGCAAAAAACCATCATATTTAATTTCTAAGATCATCATATTTTGTGGCATAGCAGAAACAGTAATTAACTCAGGGCTAAATATATCGGGTGAGTTAATGCCTGCTTTTAAATTTTTGTCAAAGGTTATTCTAACATTTCCTGCATCAAGTATATAAGCTTCTCTACAATAATCGGTAATGACTGCGGGTTTTAATAATCTTGTCTTAGTATCTATGAAGAAATTATTTGCAACCTGTTTTTCCTTTTCTAATAAAAAATTAATTCCTCTTTCAAAAATAATATCATAAAACTGTTCCCTAGTGATATTTGTTGAGGTTTTTGAAATATATTCACCATATTTTTCTTTACATTCTAACTTTATTACCTTATCTAACTCATCATAAATTCTAATTCTATATTTTTTTCTTTTTAATACTCCGGATAATTTTTCTTCAAGTGCACTGTTATAAATATCGTCAAAATAAAGACTTCGAATATGATAACCAATTCCTTCGGTTGCATTTTCATCTAAATTTAAAATATTTTTAATGCGATTTTTCAGATAGGTATATTCTTGGTAGTTAATATAATATTTTAGTTCGTGTCGCAAAATATGTCCTTTATAATTCAAAATTACCCCCCCCTTATTTAACAATTATTTTAAAAACTCCATAAAAAGTTTTTTCAAAGTCATTTATGTATTTATTGGAATTCATTTGAATATTTACACCATCTATTGCATTTATTCGGCAAAAGTAAGTTCCAGTGCTAAGTTTATTAGTTGTAATTTTATTTTCGCTAATATTATCTAATTTTAAGGCAATATTAGTCATATTTTCATTATAATAAAATTCAACACTATATTTAATTGTGTTATTATTTGTAGATTTTGAGGGCGACCAATTAACAGTAATTTCATTTTGATTTTGAGTTATCGAATTTATATATGGTGAGGTAGGCAACTTTCTGTTTTCGATATATTTATCGTAATTGTTTTGCATAATATCTTTAAAACTTTTAATATAATCATCGGATAAATCAACTGAATTTTTAAGATGAGCAATATCAGGGTCTTTTAATAAATATTTTGACATAATTTTAGAATAATTATCGGTAATTGAATTAACCTTTGGCAAAAGTGTGTTTTTAACCTCTTTAATGACGGCATCTAATTCCTTTTTATTATTTTCATCAGAGAAAAATCTCCTATATAATAGGTTGCTATCATAAAGTGCTACACCAAATAACTTATCAGGCGGACTATTTTTTTTAGGGGAAAGAGGAGAAAATAAAATATCTTCATTATCCCAAGGTATGAAATACCAAGTTAAAGCTTTTTTTGGTGAGTAAAGCAAATAGTTTTGATTAGTATTTGAAAAATTGCCAACTAAAATATTAAGAGCAGTATAGGTTAAAAAATTCTTTCTGTTAAAATTATGGTCAAATACTTCATTTATATCTTTACTTTCATCATTTATTTCGTCAAGCATTTTAATTAGCTTTTGGTTGTTTTTGGCTTGCTGGATTTCAAGTATTTTTTGAAATTCGTCTAAGTTATATTCTTTATCGGTAGTTTCTTTCAAAATAGTAGCATTTCTTTCAAAATTAAAGTTATTTGCTTTATAAACTTGTCCTTTTTTATCTAAGCCGTGAGTTGATAACCAATTGGCATTTGGCTGCTCAACATTTGTGTAAATTCCATAGTTTTGAAATGTAGTAGCAAAAGGGGTATTAGTTAAATCTTTTATATATAAATTGATAAATTGTGTTCTAAATCCTACTAAATCATTTAGCTGACTAACTAAGTAGTAATAAAATTTGTTTTTTGAGCGAGAAAGGTCCTGCAAATGCTTATTTAAATTCAAGGTTTTTTGCATATGCCATTGTTCCACATCATCATTTACCCTTATTTTATATGAACGCATTTCAATATTGCCTATGTTTCCACGAAGAGTAATAGAAGAATTTGCTTTGTTAACTCCAAAACCATAAAAGCCTGCTAATGGTCCCGAATTTTCTTGTCCTTCCGCAATTATTGAATTAAATTCCGGAACAAATCCTCCAGTTAAAGAGTTCATCATACTAAAGGTGAAATTTTCGCTGTCAGCTTTTGGATTTAAAACTGTAGTATATAGAAAAATAACATTGTTGCTATCATTAATATAAATACTTTTATTTTCTCTTAATGGTTGATTGTTATATTTGCTAATTTCAAGGTCATTTCTTGATGGTTCATCTGTTCCCATAAGAATTTTAGTGTTCAATATATCGCTAATTGAACAACTTGAAAGAAAAATCAACATTAAAATTAATGAAAAGATAAATTTTTTCATACTTTTCTCCTAATAGACATAAAAATGTTCTAAACCGTAGACTTCATCTTTTGAATTTGGAAGGTCATAAACATTAAATGGGTATTGTAAATTTCCTTTTTCATCATAAATTAAAACACGCCAATAGTAATCGCCCTTAGATAAAGATTTTTCATATATTAAATCAGTTGAATAACAGTTATTTTTTTCAAATATTATACTTTCAAAATATGGGTCTGTTGCTAATTGAAAATCATAATGAACCATATCGCCGTCTAAATCTTGAGAAGGAGACCATTTGAAAACCCTTTTTCCATTTTCAATATCTGAGGATAATAAAAAGCAAGGCATAGGGTTGTGCAAAGAATTTTTATACAAAATATAATTAGATTCAATAATGCTATTAAATTCTTGCATATATTCTATTCTTATATTGTAATTAACTACATACATAAAACTTTTATCAATGGAATTATCAATAATATCATGCACTACATCGTTATATTTTAAAGCAAGTGCAGAAATATCAGTGTCAATAAATAACTTTTTAAGTTCATCTACTTTAGCAGTTAAAACTTTTAAATTATCCGCATAGGAAAAATATCTTCTATGAAGACTAACACTCCAATATCGTGCCAAACCCTTTAGGCTTGATGGCATATTAGTAGAAAAACTTGAAAATAAAGTTGTATTACTAAGACTACCATCTAAGTCCCAAGGAATAAAATACCACTTTTGCGAGTTTAATGGACTGTAAAGTAAATAATTTTGGGTTGTTGTATCAAGATTGCCCAGTAAAAGATTAAATGCCATCCAAGTTAAATAATTATCCCTATCAAAATATTTGTTAAAGGATTCATTAATATTTACTTCGGTTTTATTAATATCATCAACCATTGCAACAATTTTTCTATGGTCATTTCCTGCAAAAACCTTAAGCCTTTTTTCAAAGTCTTCTAATTTAAAGGTAGGGTCATCATTGCTTTTTATTTCATCGGGATATCTATAAAATTCAAAACTATCTGCTTTGTATAAAATTCCGTTTCTATCTAAACCGTGAATTGATAAATAGTCATTTGAGGGTTGCTCTATATGAGTAAAAAGTCCATAATCTTGATATGAATTATCGGGTTTGTCTTTTGATTTGTCCATTACAAATAAATGAACAAACTTAGTTCTCATACTTGTAATATTATCAAATTTTGTTAAAAAATCAAATAATAACTTATTCAATATTCTTGTTTCATCATAAGGACATTTATTTAAATTTAATATTGTTTGACCATCAAATGTCCCCATTCCTTCATAGAGATTAATTTTAAAGGATTTTTGAGCTGCGTTACGGATAGATGCACCTCGAATTTTCATTTTTCCATTTGGTGCAGTAGTATCATAGCCTATTTTCCCAATAATTCCATTTGGAGAGCCTTCACGAACTAATACATTAACAATTGGTTCGTTCTCAACTTCTACTCTTGTTAGATTATTAATATCAGTTAAAGAAAATAATTTACCGCCTAAAGGATTTTCTCCATAAGTAACAGTAATATATAGTGGCACAACTTCGTCATAGTTTGAATTTGCATATATTTCCTTGTTATCTTTTAACTTATAATTATTTAACGGGCTATTTTGTAAATCTGATAAAGTTATTCCTTTATTAATATTGCCAAGTATATATTCATTATAAAATTCTGTGCCATAAATTGAACCTATTACAATTAAATAGATTAAAACAATAGCTAATAAAGATAAAATAATTGTTTTAGCTTTAACCAAGTTTACACCCCCAAGAATAATTGACAAATGTCAATTATCGGTCTATAAAGTCAATAATTTTTTCAAAGCGAGTTTTATTAAAGTTTTGCACTAAGGATTGAGAACAAAAAACTACTGTATTAATGTGGTTTAATGAATAGATTATTCTTTCAATTGCTGAAACTAAACATACAAGTCCTGCGGCTATCATACCTAAGCCGTAAAACTCAGGACCTAAGCGAATAGTTATGTATGAAAAAATTATATTTAAAACGACAAAGGAAAGTGAGACCTTTATAGTATCATTGTAGTTTTGAAAATATATTAAAACTGTCATAATAACAAACATTAAAAAGCTAAAATAATAGCCGCCTGCTAAGAAGGGAAAAATATCAATAGTTATCCAAGATAAACCAAAGGTTTGAAAAGCTGGTATTCCAATAACAATTAAAAATAACGAAATAATAAATTGAATTTCAATTAAAAAGACTAACTCACTACCTAAACATTTAATCATATCTTTTCTTGCTTTTTCAATATGGGAAAGCGTGCTATTTCTAACACAGTATAAGTATTCTTTATAAAAATCATAAAAGTTAGTTTCGGTTCTAACTACAAACATAACAGTAACTGGTAAAATAGTTAGCATCCCAACAAAGGTTGCCATATCATATTCAGCAGCATAGTGAAAGATGTTTGCTGAAACGGTTTTCATATCAGAAAAGATCCACATTACGAAATTATGCGAATATAGACCAAAAGTGTATAAAGAATTAATTAAAAATAACTTCCAATATTTTTGAAAATACTTTAAAAAATCAAAATAATTATTTGACCTTATGGTAAAGAATTTTTTTATACTAATGAATATTCCTACCATTATAATAAAAAAACCAATATCCATTGCTATAACTAAAAATTGAACATTCCATAAAGCTTTAATATTTGAACAAATAATTACAAGGGCAACAATTACAGCACAACCAACCAAGAAAGAATAAGAAATATATTTATATTCTTTTATTGCCGATACAAAAACCATTATAATGAAAATTACACCTAATTGCATATACAATAAAAACCCGGCAATATTTGTTACTAAACTTAATGGAGAAAAGCTGTAAAAAATTATTCCAATAATACCACATATTAATACATTAAGTGCTATAGTTCCATACATACATGGTAAAATATCCTCAAATTGCTCTTTAAACATTTTATCTGCTATATATCTTGAAACCACCATTGCAATTCCACTTGAAAAAAGCAAGGAAAAAATAAAAGCATAAAGCACTATGGCTGAAAATATCTCTTTATCATTATAAGGAAAACCCTTTATTTTCATAACAAAATTTATTACAAAAAGCACAACTATTATAAGGAGCATATGTCCAATTGTTGCAAAGGTTGAATAAATCATACCTGCAAAATTGGATAGGATACTTCTTTTTTTAAATAGTTTTTTTAATTCAAAGCCTATACCAGCCATATAATCAGTCCTTTCAATTAGGAGTT
>CAZFQD010000033.1:11040-18189 GCA_964520885.1 uncultured Oscillospiraceae bacterium
TTTTTTAATTCAAAGCCTATACCAGCCATATAATCAGTCCTTTCAATTAGGAGTTTGGAAAGTGGAAAGTGGAAAGTTATTTTTTAAGTTTTTCGCTGGTCGTCTTTACAATTGTAGTTAATATTTTTTCCAACTCAATACAATCGTCAAAAATTTGTTGTATGTTTTCTTCTGCCAAATAATCAGTTGCTTTCAACAATCTTAACCAATATTTTGTTTCACTTACTTCTTTAAGTGAAATGTTCATCTTCCCCCAACTTTCCACTTTCCACTTTCCACTTTCAACTTGTAAATTCTACTTTATTATCATAAGATGCGTATAACTTTTTGTAGGCATCTTTAAATTGCTTTTCAGTATAATATTTTCTTAGTCTTTTATTACCAATACTGCCCATTTTAAGTCTTAATTCTTCGCTTTTGCATAGTGTTATTATTGCATCCGCTATACCCTCATTGTCCATAACTGGGGCAACAATGCCACATTCACCTAATTTGTCATCTTTTCTACCATATAATAGTTCCTTGCAACTTCCAACATTAGTAGTAACATTAGGCTTTGATGCCGCCATTGCCTCAATAACAGAAAGAGGCATTCCTTCACTAATGCTTGTTAGCACTAACATATCCATTTTATTAATATAATCTTTTACACTAATTCTGCCAGTAAAAACAACATCATTAGTTCCTAAAGAGTCTAACACATCTAAGCATTCTTCGTAATATTCAGGGTCCTCCTCGGTGGGTCCCATAATATAAAACTTAGCATTGGGAATTTCTCTTTTAACTATATCAAAGGAATAGAGCATAGTTTTAATATCTTTAATTGAAACAACTCGGATTATTGCTCCAACATTAATGCTATCATCATTTTCGTTCTTTTTAGGTAAGTTTTCAAAATCTTCAGGATTAATTCCATTTGAGATAACTAATTGTTTTTCCTTTGCACAACCCATTCCAGATTGAATTTCACTGTTTGCTTCAAAAAGAGCAATTGTTTTATCTGTAAAAGCATAAGTGCAACGGGACATATTATAAAAGAAATCAACCCATAAGTCTTTAAAATCTCCGGGAATCCAATTTGCTTTAATTATTTCTTCTTCTCGCTCACGAGTGTAAATACCGTGTTCGGTTAAAATATAGGGGCTTCCAAAAAAATATTTTCCCATAGCACCGGCAACACCAGCATAACCTGTAGAAACACTATGATATAGGTCTGCTTCTGGAGGCAACTGTTTCAAAACATAAAATAGTGTCATATACATTGAACGAAGGGTCCAAAGAAAATCTACAAAAATTGAATGTTCATAACTTGATTTATAAACAATTTCGGCTATATCGTAAAAATCACTTGTCATTAGAAAATCGGAAACTTCGTATGGCATATCATTGAAAAATCTAAATAATTTTCCCCAGTTATCACTTTTTCCAAGTAAAAGGTCAGCAATTTCTTCCTTTGCCCATTGAGGAATACTAATTTCAATTTTAGCTGGTTGCTCATTCAAAACATCCTCTAAAAAAATCTCCCTTATTTCTATTACATTATCAGGAATAATATATTTGAATTTTCCTTTTATTGTTTTGCTAGCCCCAATAGCATATATAATGAATTTTCTTTCAGGCATTGCAGTAATAAGTTGTTGAATCCAAGAGGAAACCCCGCCAACTACATATGGATAGCATCCTTCGCATATTAAACAAATTGTCATAGTATTCACCAACCTTCTCAACTTTCAACTTTCAACTTAATTAACTCCATAGAATGCTAAAATCGGGGGTTTGGGCAGTTACTAAATAAGAATTATTGTTTATTTTTGTTGTTGAACAGCCCACAGTAGTTTTTATAGCTTTTTGAGTTCTTAGTATAAAGTTTGTATTTGCAGTAAAGTCAAAGCATTTGTAATATATACCCTTGTCATCTTTTTTTTGCGTAATTTTTAATTGGGATAATCGTTCTACTCTTTGTGCGGCATTTGATGCAGTTTGAGGTTCAATAAATTTATATGAGGTGCGAAGTTTTTCAATTAAATCAGTTAACATTTTGCTTATAATATTCCATTTATAATCTTCCCCATCAGGGAATAATATTTCAATCATATCAATATCGTGAGAAACTATTCCAAAGGCTTCGGCTGAGTTCGATAAATCCCATTGTATTCCCGTTTCAGGAATAAAACCATTGGCAACACGGGGAAAAGATATAGTCCCATCTTGTTCTTTTTTGAAATCTTGCACTAATTGGTTACCCCAATTTGATTCGTAAAGACCACTAATAACCTTAACGGTAGGACAGCCTTCAATAACAGCTCGTCTCCCATCTGGACTTAATTGTCCGGCTGGCGGAGCATAGGTGCGAAGAATGTAGTTTGGGAAGGCTTCTTTTGTAAAACTTACAACCTCTTTTGTTGCCAGCACCATATTTTCATACTTAACCCAAGGCACAAACCAACCCTCTAATTTAAAATCCCCTTCTAAACCTAATGGGCGAAAGTTATATCCATTAAATCCTATTTCTCCTTTACTTCTTAATATATCAGAGCCAACACCAATTAAATCGTTTTTTGTTAAGCCCTCTTGATAAAATGGAGGCTCAACATTTGCAGTATAATTTTGCACAAAAACTGAGGTATAATAAATGTTATATTTTCTACTTAGCCTAAGCATATCAGGCCACCACATATTGCGAATAAAGGAATTAGTATCAAGAGCATAAAGTTTTCTAATATATGCATTATTTGTGCTATTAGAGGAGGTTGGAAATGCAGTTAAAAAAGTTACCCAAGAATTCGCAACAGGATACAAAAAATCTTTTTCAAATAAAGCAATAATTCCTGTTACTAAGCCTCTGCTATGTTTTGATTTAGTAAGATCGTTATTGCAAACAACTACCATCCCATTTCCTTTGTTTGTTTTCCACAAAAGAGGGGTATTATCAAATGAACGAAGCAACACCTCGCAATTATCATTTAATTGAATTTGATAAGCGTAATTAAGTATTGACGGATATTCAAAACGAACATCATTACCACAAATCAAAAAATCACCTTGAGTAATTATACCTTCACGGGGAAGAGGGTCCCCAGTTTCAATTATGCCAAGAGGAGAGGAAAGAGTATTGTATGTTCCCTCAAAGAGTGGAGTAAAAATAAAAGCAACATTACCACCTTGTTCAACATAATTTATTAAAGAAGGGATGTTGTTTATTAAAGCCCAGTCAGCAAAGGCAATGAAAACGCCTTTATAGTTTCTGTAATCGCCAATATATTCTCTTGTATCTTTTATTTCTACATTGATTTTATAAAACTTAAATAACTCCTCATAATTTGTTTTAGCATAAATGCTATTTGTTTCGTTATTGTCATAAAGAATAAGGTAATCAAGTGAAGAATAGTTTAAATCTTCAGAGGCAGATACTATAAGAGGTAATGTGTCAACAATGTTAATTCCATATTTACTGTCATTAGCTAAGCCCATTCTCACTATTTCAAGCACTATCATAAAGGCAAGCATTAAGGATAAACTAATTATAGCTCGTTTAAGCTGAAACATTCTTATTAATACCTCCTATCCAATAGCGAACTAATGTAATAGCATTGTTAGAAAGCTTAACTGGACTTTTTCTAAGAGTAGATAAAATATCTAAAAAAGCCTCTTTTTTATTTTGTATGTAATAAACCTTCATTAGCAATAAATATGGCTCTTCAAAACTTGTATGACTTTTCAAATAAATATACCCTACATCAATTGCACGAACGAATTCCTTTAATTCAATAAAAGTTTCCATTATTTCTTTAAACACAACTGAATCTATCTCATTATTTCGTTTTATTAACTCTTGTCCTGCATTTCCTAAAATATATGCAAATTTAAACTTGCTGTTGCTATCCATTAAATCCATTTTCATATAATGATATATTGTTCTAATTAATTCAATAGTAATACTATCATTTTGTTTGTTTTTTTCATATTTTACTATTAATTCTTTTATAATATTTTCAAATTGGCGTTTTATTTCTAACATTGCAGAGGCGGCATAGTGAGAAGTTTCAGAGTCATTATCATTAATTGCTAATTTTAATTGTTTAACATATTTACTTGCATCTGATTTTAAAACTTCAAGCATTAAATGTCTTTTTACTTGAACATTATCTATAAGCAAAGCCTCTTCAAGAGGAACAATATTAATCTTTTCATCATAATTATAATGAGAGATAATATTTTCTTCTTTTTCTTCCCTACTCATTATTCCTCTTAAATCAATTTTATCGTTTTCTTTGTTAGTTATTTCATATATGACACTAATTAAAGCAAAAAGAAATCCAGAAAAAGGAATAAGCAAAAAAATTATTAAATAGCAAAAGCCTAATTTCCCTCTAAGTTTTATAGCTAAAATGCCAAATACTATAGAAATTATCATATGACTTATCCAGAAAAACCACCACATATTTAGCACCACCTTTTTTAGAAGTTAGAATTTAGAAGTTAGAGGTTAGAACTTATTATACAAATAGATAGATTTTTGCTATTTTGCAGAATACTTCAACTTTTTCAAGACGATTAATAACATTTTTGGCATCCTCTTGGTCTGTATTTGACAAAAGAATATATAGTCTTCCGTCTTCCCAAATGCCCAAATAGTCATTTTCTCTAATTTTACTACTTGCAAGTTTGGCCATGCTCTTAATTGTTTCATAATCATTACAATCTTCAACCTGCAAAATTGTAAATACTGTTAGTTTATTTTGCATAGCCTCATAGCGAATACTAAATAACTTTTTAAATTCGGGTTCTCTCATAATTAAAGTGCCGGGAAAATAACTGTTTTCAACAATTGCCTCTTCGTAAAGATATGCTTTTGTAATTGACGAAGAAACAAGGCTAATAACAACTTTAAATAAATTGTAGTAATAAAGCGAAAGTTTTTCAAATTCCATTTCCTCAATTAATACAAGAGCAATAACCCTATTATCATAAACAATTGGAGCCGCCATAGCAGGCATAGAAGGATTAAAACTGTCATTTTTATAGATTTCTTTATTAATAATAATATTTTTCCATTGAGGATAATCATCAATTCTTGCTGACCGCGGAAGAAAGTTGCCAGAATCTGCTGTTGCTGCCGCCCTTCTTAAATATGTGCCTTGTAAATTAGTTAAATAAATTGAAATTTTATTTACATTTAATATTTGCTCTAATACATCAAAGGTTGAAAACAATACTTTATCTGGCAATAAAGTGTCAAGTTCAGAAACAATACTAAATAGTCGACCATAACTGTCTCCATATTGCAAAAGTCTTTCTTCAAATTCAGCATTAATTTTTCTGTTTTCATCATAAAGCATATAAAGATAATTATAATCTTCTTTTAAATGCACAATTTCATTATCTTTAATATCAATTGTAGCATTTTTCCTTTCAACCATATATCCAACACTAACACCAATAATTAAATAGTTTACATTTAATAACATAATGTTAAGGTCATACATTACACTTTTTAATGGAACACCAACTAACATTCGTTCAGCAATTAATAAAAGGCAGGACAAACCCGCCGCAAGCATAGATTGCCGTGTGCCAAAGAAAACTCCAACAACAATAATATATAATATTCTAAAGTCAACTGAAATAGAGCCTACTCCTATTGTGCCAAGAAAGGTTATTAAGGCACAAATAATAAATAGAACTAAATTTTCAAGTGTTGGAATAGTATCGGTTTTACTTAAAAATTTTCTCCAAATTAAACTCTTTTTCTTTTCGGTTTTAATTCTTGTTTTTTCATTATACCAAGCCAAAGTTTTTTCATAGCCTTGAGCAAAGGAATATATTGGCACCCATTCAAGTTGAGTTTTTGCTTTGGAATTATCATATTCAAGTTCATTTGCTGTGCTATATTTATCTGATGAGTATTCCACAAAAACGCTTGAAGGAATATAGGTGGCAAGTTCGCTTGTCGTAACAATTTCATCTGGAAGAATATTATATGTTCCTTCAGTTGCATCTCCTGTAGAACGGAAAATTGCATCAACTAAATCACCTATGTAAATAAAATTATAAAGTTTTTCTTTGTGAAATTTTATTGTTTCTCCTTTAGAGGCGAAAAGCATTTCGGATATAATTCCTTTTGATAAGTCTTGCTCTTCACCATAGGCTAAACAAGTTCTTAAAATAACAATTTGCATATTGCTATTTTTATGCCATTTATTGCAATACTCTTCCATAATACTAAAGTTTACACCCTGTATATCAGAAGGATTAATAGCACTATCTTCTGTAATAACTCCTTTTTTAGAAGAGTAAATATCAGTACTTGAAACAAAAATAAATTTTTTAACATTATATCGTGAGCAAAGTTCTAACATATTTGAAAGTATATTTACATTGTAGTTAAAGGCTTCAGTATCACCGTTTAAAACATCTTTTCCACAAAGAAAAATCGCAACATCAAAGTTACCATTTTTAATAAAGCTACCACAACTCCAACTTCTTGCATCAAGTTTATAATGCTTATGTTTAATATCTGGAATACGGCAATTTTCGCACGACATATTGTCAATAATAGAAATGTCATTTCCTTCTTTGTAAAATCGTTCAGCTGTGTGAGAACCAACAAAACCATAACCACCAATAATTAAGACCTTCAATATGTCACCTCCAATAATAACTTTTTACTTTTATTATATTTATTATAAATTAATGTAACATTAAAGTCAAATAAAAACTTTAATATATAAATGTAAAAATTAAAGAAATATGTGGGTTAGTTTTTTAACCAGCCCACATATATTAGCATAATTTATTTAGAATTATTTTGTTTTTCCATATAGGTTTAATCGAAACAAAAGAGAAGCATCTTCTACTAATTCGCATTCAATTCTTGCATTTTGAAATTGCCCTTGTTTTATAAATTTTAGTATTCCAACAATACCACTTAAAGTACTTCTTAAATTTAGTTTATCTCCCTCATCGGTAACTAAAAAAACTTTACCCTTACATTTTTCTAATGTGTTTACAAAATCAGTTACATTTAAGTCTGTAATCTTAATATTTTTAATTTCATTTGACATATGTGTTTCCTCCTTATTGTTTTGTATAAGTTTAGTCAATTGCGAAACTCAAAAAACCTTGATTTTATGCGGTTTTTTAGTCTAA
>CAZFQD010000034.1:0-18037 GCA_964520885.1 uncultured Oscillospiraceae bacterium
TTGCTTTTCTCTTATTCTAAATTACCGCTTTCTATCACATTTCGCAATTACCTAATAATTTTATTTTATTATAACATATTTTTTTTAATTTGTAATTAATTATTAATAATAATTATTTTTATTTATATAATTATAGGTGTAAAATCAACATAATCACAGGAAACTAATTCAAAATCAATCCCGTATTTTGTAAATATTATTTCATTATTTATTGAATTTCCATGCAAATGACCATAATAGCACTTTTTAATATTATAAAATTTTAATATTTCAAGCAACTCTGTAGCCTCACAATTATATGATATGGGAGGGTAATGAAGAAACACATAAATTGGCAAATTAAATTTTAACCCTTCCTTTATTGATGATTCTAAACGAGAACATTCTCTTAAATATATCTTTCTGTCCTCCGAAAGAGTTGTTTTATCTAAAATCCAACCTCTTGTTCCGCATACAACTTTATCCTCAACAACAAAAGCATTATTGTGTAAAATTTTAATTGTAGAAAAATTATTTTCATTAATAAATTCATTCATTTTTTTTAATGTAGTCCACCAATAATCGTGATTTCCTTTTATTATAATTTTATTTCCACTTAATGAATTGATAAATTCAAAGTCTTTTTTTAATTGCTCAAAATTCATTGCCCATGAAACATCCCCAATAATAACTACTGTATCACTGGGTAAAACTCTATATAACCAATTTTCTTTTATTTTATCAGTATAGTTTTTCCAACCATAAAAAACATCCATTGGTTTATTTGAAGAAAACGACAAATGAAGGTCTGCAATTGTGAATAAAGACATTTTTTTCACCCTAAAAAATATATTTGAATGGTTTTTTTAAATATTTAAGGACAATAATAACAAAGAAAGGAGTTGACAAAATGGATATATTTAATGCAAATCAAAAAAAGCCAAAAAGTAATTCAAATATTTGTTGTGATGTTGCCAATTGTAAATACCATAATTCAGAAAATTATTGCTCAGCAAAAAAAATTACCATTGGGCCTTCTTATGCACAAAGCACATCCGATACAATATGCACAACCTTTTCACAGGAATAATACCTTTAATAATGAAACATTAGAAACGGGCGGGTCAACCCTGCCCTTACATTATTTTGAGCATTTTTAAAACTTCTTTTTTTATATCATTCTTTGAACAAGTATTCGGATATTTTACTTTGGCATTTTTAAGAGAAACAAGTTGGTCAGGTGCTTTTATTTTCAATATATTTGACAACTCATTTATTAGTAAAAATTCGTCAACATTTACAGGGTAATCTCTTTCATTTATTGCAGATAAAACGGCTTTGCTAAATTTAAATGGACTTGCAGTTGAAGCAATAATCGTTTTAGTTGTATCCTTTGTTTTTTCTAAATACTCATTATAAACTTTTATTGCTACTGCTGTGTGAGTATCGGAAATATATCCGTTATTTCTATAAGTTTCATTAATTTGTTTTTTTGTTGCAAAATCATCACAAAAGCCTGCATAAAATATTTCTTTAATTTTTTCATGCAATTCTGAAGAAATTTTATAAAAACCTTTTGTTTTCAAATCATTCATTAATAATGATAATTTCTTATCATCATTATTAAGTATATCAAATAAAAGCCTTTCTAAATTACTTGAAATCAAAATATCCATTGAAGGTGAAATGGTTGCATAAAAATTTCTGTTTTTATCATATATACCATCATTTATAAAGGCAGTTAAAACATTGTTGACATTTGATGCACAAATTAATTTATTAACGGGTAAGCCCATTTTTTTTGCATAGTATGCTGCTAATATATTACCAAAATTACCGGTAGGAACACAAAAATTAATTTTCTCGCCTAATTTTATTTGTCCACTATTCACTAATTCACAATAGGAAGAAAAATAATATACTATTTGAGGTGCTAATCTGCCCCAATTAATAGAATTTGCACTTGAAAAAATGAAGCCATTTTTTTCTAACAAATTTATTACTGACTTATCAGTAAAAATTGCTTTTACTCCATTTTGTGCATCGTCAAAATTACCATCAATTCCACAAACTCTAACATTTTTGCCATCTTGAGTAATCATTTGAAGTTTTTGAATTTGGCTAACTCCTTGTTGGGGATAAAAAACAAATATTTTAGTTCCTTTTACATCTTTAAAGCCTTCTAATGCGGCTTTTCCTGTATCTCCTGAAGTTGCTACTAAAATTAATACCGTCTTTTTCTCGTTTGTTTTTTCAATAGCTAAATTTAATAGATGAGGTAATATTTGCAAAGCCATATCCTTAAACGCACAAGTAGGTCCATGCCATAGTTCAAGCATAAAAGTGTTTTTGTCAAGTTTAATAACTGGAGTAGGATTAATAGAGCCAAACTTTTCTATAGTATATGCTTTATTTACACAATCATTAATTTCATTTTCGCTATAATCATCCAATACTCGAGATAAAATGAATGTGGCTCTTTCATTATAATTCATTTTGCACATATTGTATATTTCATCATCTGTAATGTTATCTAACTTTACAGGAACAAACAAGCCACCATCCAATGAAATACCTTGTTTTATTGCTAATGATGCAGGAACTTCAACATTTTTATTTCTTGTGCTTGTAAAATTCATTAAATCAAAACCCTTCTATTAGTATAATTATATTTTATCTAATATTTTAGTTATTGTCAAATCAAATTTAATTGAATAAAAAAATTATATAAGTGAAAATAAGCATTATTGGTTTTTTGATATAGAAACAGTATTATATATTTTTAACAAAATATCAGAGGTAGCTAAATTGCTCTCTCTGATATTAATAATTTTTTTGGATTTTACACTAAATATTTACAATGAGACATAAATTACAGTTTTGTCATAACTCCACAATATACTATTCCTCTTGTGGCGTCCATAGTTATTATCGTGCCGCTTTTTAGTATCTTAGTTGCATAAGGCACTCCGCAAATGACAGGTATATCAAGAGACAATCCCACAATAGCTGCGTGAGAACTATAGCCTTCCTTTTCAGTTATAATGCCACTTGCTTTTTTTAATATTTTCATAATATTATTCGAAGTTTCTGGAATTACTAAAATATCTCCATCTTCAAATTTGTTTAAAACTTCTTTCTCGTTTTCGCACACACATAATTTGCCATAAACACTCTTTTTATTAATGCCTAATCCTGAAACTAAAATATCTCCAACAACATGAACCTTTAAAATATTTGTAGTTCCTGGAACGCCTAATGGAACTCCCGAGGTTATAGACACTATATCCCCAAATTTGATTAACTTAGTTTCCAAAGCTTTTTCTACTGCATAATCAAACAAGTCATCTGTATTGCTTTTTAACTCAATAAGAATTGGAACAACACCCCACGACATAAATAGTTGCCTTTGAACTCTTTTATTTGATGTGCAACTAATTATTGGACAATTTGGGCGAAATTTTGAAATCATTCTTGCAGTTGTTCCTGTTTGAGTAACAGTAATAATAGCGGCGGCACCCAAATCATGGGCCGTTGTAACTGTTGCATGGCTAATAGCATCAGCAATCATTGGATATTCGCCTAATTCATAGTCTTTAAATCTCTTATTATAATTAATATCTGCTTCGGTTTTTTCTGTAATTTTACACATTGTTTGAAGAGCCAATACAGGATATTTTCCAATTGCCGTTTCCCCGGATAACATTAATGCACTTGTCCCATCATAAATTGCATTAGCAACATCGGTAGTCTCGGCTCTTGTAGGTCTTGGATTATTTATCATTGAATCTAACATTTGAGTTGCTGTTATGGCTTTTTTGCCTTGCATATATGCCTTCTTTATTAATACCTTTTGTATTCTTGGCAACTCCTCTAAGGGTATTTCTATTCCCATATCACCTCTTGCTACCATTAATCCATCGCTTACTTTTAATATTTCATCAATATTTTCTACGCCCTCGCTATTTTCTATCTTAGCAATAATTTGAATATTATTGCCTCCATTTTCCTCTAATATTTTCTTAATATTAATAATATCTTCAGCACATCGTGTAAAGGAAGCGGCAATAAAATCTATATCATTTTCTATTCCAAACTTAATATCATCTATATCCTTTTGGGATATGAAACTTAATCCAATTTTAACTCCTGGAATATTAACACTTTTATTATTTGAGAGTTTTCCACCATCAATTACTTTACAAACTATATCATTATTAATAACATTTAGAACTCTTAAATGAATGCTTCCATCATCAATAAATATGTCATTACCTTGCACAACTTTTGTTTTCAATACATCACAGTAAATCATTACGCTTTCTTTATTTCCAACTATCTTATCTGAAGTAAGTGTAAATGTGTCACCATCTGCAAGTTCAACAAAGCCATTTTCAAAAATACTAATTCTAATTTCTGGTCCTTTTGTGTCTAAAAGCAAAGCAACAGGAAATCCCAACTCATTTCTAACTTTATAAAATGTATCTATTCTTTTTTTATGGTCTTCATATGAACCATGAGAAAAATTTAGTCTTGCTACATTCATTCCCTCAAGCATTAGTTCTTTTAATATATTTTCGTTATCAGTAGCTGGTCCTAATGTGCATACAATTTTAGTTTTTCTCATAACTATGTCGCCCCTTAATCACTATAATCTACTGTATATGATGCCTCGTTAACAGTAGCCACATACTCTTTAACCTTTAAATGATGAGGATTATCATTATAATTTAGATAATCGTCATAATTATCAAACTTAACATAAAGAGAAATATCACAAGACCGTTTTGTATGTAGTTCATCTATTCCAACTTTTATTTCTCTAATAAATGTCATATTTGAAGGCATTTCCAAAAACATTCTTTTCATTTCATTTTTTATTTCACTATCTATTGTTTTTAATTTGAAAAGCACAATGTGATGATACATTATTAAAAGTCTCCTTCATTAATTGTTGAATAACTTAAAATCTCTTTTGTAATTTCCTCACTAATCATTTGAGGAATTGGAGACGGTTTACCAATATAATAGCCTTGCAGTAAGTCAATTCCAAGTTCTATCATTTTTCTCATATCCTTAACATTGTCAACACCTTCAGCCAAGCATAATATTTTGCTTTCTTTGCAGTAATTAACAATCGTGCTTACAAGATAGGCTTTGTTTTTATCTTCATATATTCCTTTTATAAGTTCCATATCAAGTTTAACAACATTAGGAGAAATTGATAGCAAGAAATTAGGTGAAGCATAGCCTGCACCATAATCATCTAAGGCAACATTAATTCCGTGCGACCTTAATTGATTAATAAAATGCAATAAGTAAGAAGTATCTGCTTTGTCATATTCAGTAAACTCAATATAAAATTTTCCGCGGTTTTCTTCTTGATGCTTATTGATTTCAAGAAAAATAGGTAGAAATGGTGTGTTTGGGAGGATATTCACAAACAAATTCACTCCATTAATACTTTTGCTTTTTAAATCCTTTAATAAACATTCAAGCAAAGCATTATCTAAATCACTTGACATATTACAAAACATAGCATCTTTAATAACTAAAGAAATATTTTCATATATGCTATTATCTACATTAGATAGTGCTTCAAAGGAAAATAATTGTCCTGTTTTTGCATTTACTATTGGTTGATAAACTGTTCTAAATTGTTTTTCTTTAATTATTGACGGTAGTTTTTCAATTCTTCTACTTCTCATTTGCTCATAATTATATCTTTCTTCATTAAAAATATAAGAATGGTTTTGTCCCATTTCACTTGCTTTGATTTGTGACCAAATTGTTTTAGCAACACATCTATCAGCACCTTCTAAAGTGCTTGCCTCATTACTCTCGGATATTTTAAGTCCCGTAGTAACTAAAACTTTAATATCTCTTCCTGATACTTCAATTGGAGCATTAAAAACATTATATACTCTATCTTTAAATTTATTTGCCTCATCCACACTAACAAGTCCATAATGAACTAAATGAAACTCGCCATTTTTAAACGAATAAATATCCATATCCTTAAAAACATCTCTTAACTTTACTGCAATAGCTTTAAGAGCATTATTGTAAAAATCAACGCCAAATAATGATGTGTGACGATTTAAATCTGCAAGTGAAATATGAATTTGTAAAACCAAACCTTTTTGTCGTCTTGCTTTTTGACTAATATCATCACGAATAACATAAGAGGTTTTTAACCCTGTTAAAAAGTCGATTTTTTGCATTTCTAATACCATTTCGCCAGAATCAATTACATTAGTAGTGTTAACTAATATTCCTTTTCTTCTACCAAAAATTGTTCTCTTAGAAAATACTTCAATATTTTGACTTGAATGTGTAATTGCAGTATTTACATATAAATTATGAAGTCCTCTTGAAAATATTTCTTTAGCACTTACCAAATCCGGAGTTGCTAACAATCTTGTATCAAAAGTATTTATAAAATCACTGAATTTTTCATATTCACCTACTGGTTGGTTTATCTCAAATATTTTATAATAGCTTTTTGAAATTTTTATCCAGTCTTTTCTCTTATCAATTTTAAAGTGACATATATTTGAGTTGTTATGCAAAATAGCCCAAATATACTTTTGTAAAGTTAAAATTGATAGAGATTTATTTCTCACAACAATAATCCAAAAGCCACCTAATAATATTATTAATGCAATTAGAATTAATCCAAAAATAACTACTGGAGTAATTGAAAGTGTTGTCATTACTCCTCTTATTGGTTTTTCAAGTAATGCAACAGGTAAAATCCCACCTAATAATAAAATAGCTTTAAAATCTTTCTTTGATGGAAAAAACGATATTAATATCGCATATATCAAAATAAATATATCAACTAATGGGTAGCCAAAATTTATATATGAAACAAACAAATAAGGAATTGCCATATACAATAGTCTTTTTGGTCCATAAGCAGTTCCAACTAATGCTAAAAGCATAAAACGAAAGTCGAAAACACGAATGCCATCCATAAAAACGCCAGAAAAAATAAATAATATTGAATAAAATCCAAATAATACACCTAAAACCATATCGGCAAACCTTTTTTTAAGTATCCTATTTTCAAAGGTTCCAATTAAAACTACTGAGGCAACAAGTAAACCTAATGCCACTAAAAAAGAAATGCCTATTCTTATGGTAAAAGAAGACACAAAGTTCGAGGGAAATCCACCATCAAAAGAAACAGCATTGTTTTGAAACATATTATCAGCAACCCAATTATATGCTTTATTTAACCAATCAATTATTGAAGAAAAAAAAATTTCCATAAACTTCCTCCAAAAAAAAAATTATTATATAAATAAGAATATACTAATTACAAAAAAGTGTCAAGTATAGTTTACACAACTTCTTCTAATTCTTTTTTTAAAAACTGGCTATTATAAAGTTCATTATAAAATCCATTTGCTTCTAAAAGCTCATTATGAGTTCCTTTTTCAACTATATTTCCATTATTCATTACTAATATTAAATCAGCATCTTTGATAGTGGATAACCTATGGGCTATTACAAAACTCGTTCTTCCTATCATTAATTTGTTCATTGCTTTTTGAATAAGAATTTCCGTTCTTGTATCTACAGAGGATGTAGCTTCATCTAAAATTAAAATTGCTGGATCTGCAAGAACTGCTCTTGCAATAGTTAGTAACTGCTTTTGCCCTTGCGAAATATTTGAGGCTTCCTCATTTAACATCGTGTCATACCCATCGGGTAAGGTTCTAATAAAATGATCTGAATATGCCACTTTTGAAGCATTAATTATTTCTTGTTCATTAGCATTATTTCTTCCATAAGCAATGTTAGCACTAATTGTTCCATTAAACAACCAAGTGTCTTGTAAAACCATTCCAAATATATTTCTCAATTCTTTTCTTTTTAAGTCTCTAATGTCTATTCCATCAACTGTAATGCTACCTTCCTTTACATCATAAAAACGCATTAAAAGATTTACAAGTGTTGTTTTGCCAGCACCAGTAGGACCAACAATAGCAACAGTTTGCCCCGATTTAACATCAATGGATAAATTTTGCATTAATATTACATCATCAGAATAGCCGAAGCGAACATTATTAAATTTTACCTCTCCCTTAGGGTCTTCAATTGCTTTTGCATTTTTATCATCTTTTTGCTCCTCTTGCTCATCTAAGACTTGAAAAACTCTTTCGGCACAAGCAATAGTTGACTGAATTACATTTGCAATATTTGCTGTTTGAATTATTGGCTGAGTAAACTGCCTTGAATATTGAATAAATGCTGTAATATCTCCTAAAGCCAAAGTTTTATTTGCGACAAAAATTCCTCCAACAACACAAATTAACACATATCCTATATTACTTGCAAAACTAATTAGAGGAAACATTATTCCAGAGACAAATTGTGCTTTCCAACCCGCATCATATAATTTATCGTTAGTTTTTGTAAATTTATCTATTGATTTTTGCTCATAAGAAAATGCCTTAACTACTTTATGTCCTGTATACATTTCCTCAACATGTCCGCTTAATTCACCCAATTCTTTTTGCTGTTTTGTAAAATATTTTTGAGATTTTTTTGCAACAAAAACGGTAGACAAAATGTATAGCGGCAAGGTTGCAACTACAATCAATGTTAATATTGGACTAATGGTAAGCATCATAATAATAAAACCAACCAATTGAATTATTGAAGTAATTATTTGTGTAATGCTTTGTTGGAGAGTTGTTGAAATAGTGTCCACATCATTAGTAACTCTACTTAAAATTTCGCCGTGAGTTCTTTTATCAAAATATTTCAAAGGTAATCTTGCTAATTTATTATATATCTCCTTGCGAAGGTCATAAACTGTTTTTTGAGCAACACTCGACATAACATATTGTTGAATAAAACTACTAAGTGAGCTTATAATATATAAAAAGATTAATATAAATATTATTGAGGCTATGGCATCGAAATCTATTTTGCCACCTGTTTTTTTAATATTTTCGTAAACTGCATTAATATCCTTTTGAGAAATGTTTTTAAACTGCTCCTGAATTTTTGGGTCAGTAGATTTTTTAGCACTTTCTATAAAAAACTTATAAGTTTCTGCTTTTTTTGAAAAATCGGTTTCTTCATCAATAGGTTTAATATTCATTGCTGTTAATTGCATTTGAATTTGTGGAGTTTTTTGATAGTTTGCTATTTGAGAAACTGCCATTTTAGCCCCAAAACCTTCAAAAATCCTATTAATTGCTTTACCACTAATTTTAGGTGCTTGTATAACAAAAATTGTGCTTATGATTGCGAAAATAAATACAATGCTAAGTTTAAATATATGAGGTCTTAAATAACTTATTAATCTAATTAAAGTTCCTTTAAAATCCTTTGCTTTTTCTCCCGAAACTCCTCCGTGTCCCCCAAATGGTCCTCTTCCAAAGCCCATAGGTCTTGTCGGTGGCATTTTGCGTTTTAAATTTTCACTCATTACTTTTACCTACCTTACAAAAGTTCCTCAGCAGAAAGCTGAGAGGATACTATTTCCTTATAAACAGGGCAGTTTTCTAAAAGTTCTTTATGTATTCCAATACCTTCTATTTTGCCGTTATCTAAAACAATTATTCTATCTGCATCCATAACTGTTGAAACTCTTTGTGATATGATGAACACTGTAGAATTTGTTGCTTCTTTTTTAAGTGCTTTGCGAAGTTTTGCATCCGTTTTGAAATCAAGAGCAGAAAAACTATCATCTAAAACTAAAATCTCAGGTTTTCTTATAATCGCTCTTGCAATAGAAAGTCTTTGTTTTTGACCTCCCGAAACATTTGTCCCACCTTCTGAAATCATATGCTCTAAGCCCTCTTCTTTTTCCTGTATGAAATCAGTGGCTTGAGCTATTTCTAATGCTTTTATTACCTCGTAATCTGTAGCATCTTGATTGCCAAATTTTATATTTTCTTTAATTGTTCCGGAAAACAAAACCGATTTTTGTGGCACAAATCCAATTTTATTTCTTAATTCTTTTTGAGTTAAATTTCTGACATCAACTCCATCAACCAAAACACTTCCATTATCAACATCATAAAATCGTGTAATTAAATTTACAAGAGTTGATTTTCCAGAACCTGTTCCCCCAATAATTGCAGTAACTTCTCCTGACTTTGCAACGAAATTTATATTACTAATAGCAGGCTGTTCTGCCCCGTGATAGGAAAAACTAACATCTTTAAATTCAACAACACCTTTTATATCATTAGTTGATTTAGGATTAATAGGGTCAACAATATCCGGATTTATTTCAAGCACCTCATTAATTCTAATAGCAGCAGCCTGTGCTCTCGGAACCATAATAAACATCATAGTAACCATTAAAACAGAAAACATAATTTGCATTGCATATTGAGTAAAGGCTATTAATGAGCCAACATCCATACCGTTTTCTATTCGCATACCCCCAAACCAAAGAATAGCAATAGTTGTTAAATTCATTATAAGCATAACGGTTGGCATTAGAAAAGCCATTAGTCTATTTACTTTAATGTAATTATTAGTTAAATCTTCATTTGTCTTTTTAAATCTCTCGTTTTCGTGTTCTGTTCGATTAAATGCTCTTATAACTCTTATTCCTGTTAAGTATTCTCTTAAAACCAAATTCATATTATCAATTTTTACTTGAATAGACCGAAATAATGGCAAACCAAATTTTGCTGCTATTCCAATAAATAAAGCAAGAATAGGCAGTGCTACTAATAGAACAAGCGAAAGTTGTTTATCCTTAGACAAAGCCATTATTATTCCACCAATGCACATCATTGGAGCTGCAACCATCATTCTTATTATCATAACCGTAACCATTTGCACTTGAATAATATCGTTTGTTGTTCTTGTAATTAAAGTTGCAGTTCCCATTTTATCAAATTCATTAAGAGAAAAACTTTCTACTTTACTAAAAGTTTTATTGCGAAGTATTCTACCTAACCCTACTGATGCTTGAGAAGCAAAAAAACTTGCAATAACAGCACAAATCATCCCGCCAAAAGTGATTAACAACATAAATCCACCTGTTTTAATTATGAAATCAGTATCACCTTTTGTAATTCCGTTATTTACTATTTCCGCCATTAATGTCGGCAAATATAAATCACTCATAGTTTGAATAAAAATTAATATTAAAGTAAAAATTATTGGAATAGTATAGGGTTTTAAAAACCTAAATAGTTTTAGCATAAACTACATACCTTTCTTAAAAAAAATTTATATAACAGAATTATTTAGATGTTCATTTACTTTGATGAACAATCTAATTAACTCCTTGCTATCTTTTTCACCTAATTGTTCAACTATACCGTAAAATACCGAAAAAAATCTTTCTTCCACTTTTTCTATTAACTCTTTTGATTTTGGAGTTAATCTTATTCTAACTGCTCTTTTATCAATTTTATCGGTATCTTTGGTAATTAAATCTTTACTAATTAGCGAATTTAAAAGTTGAGTTATTAAAGGAGTTGAAACTTTCATAATCTCACTTAACTCATTTGCTTTTATGCCTTCTTGTTCTTTGGAACTTTCATTTATACACATAAGTAACATCATTTCGCCCGGTTTTATGCCAATGTTTGGAAATATATGCTTTGAACTTCTTTTAAAATTTTTGATAGTCTTTACTAACTCATTTGTTATCTCTTTTCTACTTTCACTCAAAATTATCACTCCTTATCAACTTAATTAATTAAGTTAATTAATTATATTTGTTTTGATAATATTTGTCAATAGTAATTTTTAAAATATATTTATTGAATAATCACTTAAAATAAACCACAAAATAATATTAGAATATTTTATTAAATAAGTTTATTTTTTAAAAATTATGTGGTATAATTTTATTTAATAATATTAAGGTGGTGTGTTTTTGGAAAGGATTGTTATTAATGGTGGCAAATCTTTAAGAGGAGAAGTGGAAATTAGTGGTGCTAAAAATGCCGCAGTTGCTATAATTCCTGCCACTATCTTGGTTGAGGGAATTTGCAGAATTGAAAATATTCCAAATATAAAAGATGTTGATTTAATTGTAGAAATTCTTTATAAAATGGGTGCTATTGTTCGCAATATAGATAAAACTACATTAGAAATTGATTGTAGCAAGATGCGTTTTGCGGCGGCTCCTTCTGACCTTTGCAGAAAAATGAGAGCATCTTATTATCTTGTTGGGGCTTTGCTTGGTCGGTTTAGTCAAGCTCAGGTTGATATGCCGGGTGGATGTGATTTTGGAGTCCGACCTATTGACCAGCATGTTAAAGGCTTTGAAGCATTAGGTGCTAATATTATTATTGAGCATGGAATAATTTATGCTAAGGCTAATGAACTAAAAGCCAATAATGTTTATTTAGACCAAGTTTCGGTTGGGGCAACTATAAATGTAATGTTAGCCGCCGTTAGAGCTAAGGGGCATACAATTATAGAAAACCCTGCAAAAGAGCCTCATATCGTTGATGTTGCAAACTTTTTAAACTCTATGGGTGCTGATGTAAAAGGTGCAGGCACTGACTTAATTAAAATAGATGGTGTTGAAAGGCTTCACGGTGGAACCTACACAATAATTCCTGACCAAATTGAAGCAGGAACTTATATGGTAGCAGCTGCTGCTACAAAAGGTGAAGTTTTAATTAAAAATGTAATTCCTAAACATTTAGAGTCAATTTCAGCTAAACTAATGGAAATTGGTGCTGATGTTATAGAATTTGACGATTCTATTTTAGTAAAATGTAGTGGCGAATTTAATAAGGTTAATGTTAAAACTCTCCCATACCCAGGTTTTCCCACTGATATGCACCCTCAAATTGCTGCTTTGCTTTCCGTTGCTAATGGAACAAGTATTATTAATGAAAGCATATGGGATAATCGTTTTCGTTATGTTGATGAATTAAAAAGATTAGGGGCAAATATTCAAGTTGATGGGAAAATTGCTGTTATTGAAGGCTCACATCTTTCTGGAGCTACTGTTAAGGCTTGCGATTTAAGAGCAGGTGCCGCTATGGTTATTGCAGGTTTAATTGCAAAAGGAACAACAATTATTGAAGATATTGACCATATTGAAAGAGGCTATGAAGATATTACAAATAAATTAAAATCTTTAGGAGCAGATATTTGTCTCTCTTATAAACCAACTAAATTAGTAAAAGAAAAAATTGTTTAGCCATATTTTGTTTTTAGATAGGTGATTAGCAATGTCATTGCGATTTTGTTCTTTTTTTAGTGGTAGCACTGGAAATTGTACTTATATTGAATATAATAATTCAGCTATTTTAATTGATGTTGGTAGTTCTTTAAAAAAACTACTTATCAAATTAGACGAAATAAGTGCAAATATAAAAAATATTAAAGGAATATTTATTACTCACGAACATATTGACCATATTTCAGGATTAAAAGCAATGGTATCAAAGTTTCAAATTCCAATTATAGCAAACAAAAATACTTTAAATGAAATTTTATCTGTTTTTCCCGACATTGAAACAGATTTATTTATTCCTCTTAATACTGGCGACAAAGCTTGTGCAGGGGAATTTGAGGTGAATTCTTTTTTTACTCCACACGATAGCATAGAAAGTGTTGGCTACACTATTGATATGGGCAACAAAAAAATCACAGTCGCCACTGATATGGGGCATATTACTGATTTGTTTTATTTGAATTCTATTAAAAGTGATATCGTATTAATAGAAGCTAATTATGATGAATTAATGCTGAAAAATAGCTCATATCATCCTACATTGAAAAACCGAGTTTCTTCAAGTTATGGTCATCTTTCAAATAGTGATTGTGCAAAAGCAATATTAAAATTATTTAATAACGGAACAAGAAAATTTGTTTTAGCTCATTTGTCAAAAGAAAACAATACGCCGGAAATTGCATTAAACACAATACATACTGAACTTGAAACAATGGGGATTATTCCAAATAGAGATATTGAATTAGAAATTGCCCCAAGATTAGAATGCTCAAAAATATTTAGTTTGTAATTTGAGGAATACCTATGATAAGTATAAATATAATAAGTGTTAGCAGAACAAATTTATAGAGCTCTATCAATTAGTAAAAATTCTAATTATCATAAATAATCGGAGGATATAATGATATTTATAAAAGAATATGAAAAATGGTTAAATAGTGATGTAGTCGATGATAACACTAAAAACGAACTCTTATCAATAAAAGAAGATGATAATGAAAAAAAATCAAGATTTGCTTCAATGCTAAAATTCGGCACAGGTGGATTAAGAGGAATTTTAGGTGCAGGCTTAAATAGAATGAATATTTATACTGTTAGGTATGCAACTCAAGGTTTAGCAAATTTAATTTTGAAGCAAGAAAAAAAAGATATAAGTCGTGGTGTTGTAATTGCTTATGATTGCAGAATAATGTCAAGTGAGTTTTCTAAGGAAGTTGCCTGTGTATTTGTGGCAAATGGAATAAAAACATATCTTTTTGATGAACTTCGTCCTACTCCTGAACTTTCCTTTGCTATCAGACAATTAAATTGTATTGCAGGAGTAAATATTACTGCAAGCCATAACCCTAAGCAATACAATGGTTATAAAGCCTATTGGGAGGACGGCGCACAGCTTTCTCCAGAATATTCAAAAATAGTGCTTGATGAAATAAAAACTGCCGATATTTTTTCTGATGTGAAAACTATGCCCTTTGAAAAGGCTAAAAAAGATGGATTTATTATTGAAATTGGACAAGAAATTGATAATTTATATTTAGATAATGTTTTGAAGCAATCAATAAATGCTCAATTTGTTAAAAATTTAGGTGAAAGTTTAAAAGTTGTATATACTCCTTTTCATGGAGCAGGCTATAAATTAGTTCCTCAAGTTTTAAAAAGACTTGGTTTGAAAAAACTTTATACTGTTCAAAGTCAAATGATACCAGATGGTAATTTTCCAACAGTTAAATCACCTAATCCCGAAGAAAAGGAAGGGTTTTCCTTAGCAATTGAGCTTGCAAAAAAAGAAAATATTGGCTTAATTATTGCCACCGACCCTGATGCAGATAGAATTGGATTAGTTGTTAGAAATTCTTTAGGCGAATATGTAAATATTAATGGCAACCAAATTGGAGTAATCCTTTTAAATTATATTATTACTGCAAGAATGCAAAACAATACTCTTCCGAAAAACGCTTGTGTTATCAAAACAATAGTAAGCACAGAACTTGCAACTGAAATTTGCATACAAAATGATATTAGTATTGTAAATGTTTTAACAGGCTTTAAATTTATAGGAGAAAAAATAAAAGAATGGGAAACAACAGGTCAACACAATTTTATTTTTGGTTTTGAAGAAAGTTATGGCTATCTTTCTGGCACATATGCAAGAGATAAAGATGCTGTATTTGCATCTATGATATTAACTGAAGTTGCGGCATACTACCAAAGCAAAAATATGACACTTTGTGATGCACTAAATAGTATTTATGAAAAATATGGCTATTATGATGAAAAAACCATTAGCATTACTATGGATGGTGTTGACGGTTTAGAAAAAACCAAAAAACTGATGAGTTTTTTAAGGCAAGACATTGCATGTAAAATTGATGGAGTTGATGTCAAATTCTTTAAGGACTATAAAAGTGGCATAGTTACACAACTTTTAACAGGGAATACGAGCCAAACTAATTTGCCTATTTCTGATGTAATTTATTATGAATTAGAAGATAAATCTGTTATTGTAGTTCGTCCTTCTGGAACAGAGCCAAAAGTAAAAGTATATTTTATGGTCAAAGGAAAAAACTTTGAGCAATGCCAAACAAAAATATCAAATTTCCAAAAATATTTTAAAGATGTTTTGAAGTAATATTATATTAAGGAGATATAAAATGTTTAGTGAAAAATCATCAAAAGAAGTAGTTTTTGAACTTAAAAATCAAGTTGCTCCTCTTGGAATTATTGCCCTTGAAGGTGCTACTGAATTAGGACAAAAGATTAATAACTACCTTGTATCTTGGGCAAATATATTAAAAGAAAATTATTCCGAAACTTTTCTTAAAAAAATTTCCTGTCCACGATTTAGCACTGGAGATGGAAAGGCAATTATTTACGAAACAGTTCGTGGAGATGACCTTTATATTGTAGTTGATGTAGGTAATTATAATTGTAAATATAGAATATTTGGTCAAGAAAATTCAATGTCTCCTGATGACCATTTTCAAGATTTAAAAAGAATTATTTCAGCAGCTAGTGGAAAAGCACACCGAATAACTATTATTATGCCTATTCTATATGGAGGTCGCCAACACAGAAGAAATTATAGAGAATCATTAGACTGTGCTATGTCATTGCAAGAACTTGAAAAAATGGGAGTTCAAAATGTTATTACCTTTGATGCACACGACCCACGAGTTCAAAATGCTGTCCCTCTAATGGGCTTTGATAATGTATTTCCTACATATCAAGTGCTAAAAGCTCTTTTAAATAAATTTAAAGATATTAAAATTGACAAAAATCATTTAATGATTGTAAGCCCGGACGAAGGAGCTATTAATAGAAATATTTATTTTGCATCAGTGTTGGGCGTTGACCTTGGGATTTTTTATAAAAGAAGAGATTATTCAAGGATTGTAAATGGTAGAAATCCCATTGTAGCTCATGAATATTTAGGCAGTTCAGTTGAGGGTAAAGATATTTTTATTTCTGATGACCTTCTATCCTCAGGTGAAAGTATTCTTGATATTGCTTATGAACTTAAAAAAAGAAAAGCAAATAGAATTTTTGCTTCTGCTACCTATGCATTATTTACAGATGGAATTTCTGCTTTTCAAGATGCTTATGAAAAGGGCATAATTTCAGGAGTTTTAGGAACAAATTTAACCTTTCGTAGAGAAGAAATTATTAATGCTGAGTGGTTTATTGAAGTTGATGTTTCAAAGTATATTGCTTTCATTATTGCTTCACTCAATCATGATAAATCAACTGGCTTACTACTAAATCCACACGAAAAAATTAAGAATTTAATTAGAAGATATGAAAGAAAATAGAATATTTGAAGGGAATGAATAATTTTTATGAAACATTATTTAGTTGAAGGCAATTGCTTATCAGATGCTTATCATAAAGCATTAGCAACATTGGAAAAACAAGGAAAAAATTATCCTTGTCCTGATTATAATACTATTATGAAAGAAATCTCATTAACATTCTATATTGAAAATGCTATTGCAGAACCATTTATTAGCAAACTTTTTCCGGGCGGTCATCACGAATTGCAACAATATGTAATGGAAATATGCGATGGTATTCTTAATTTTATGACAACAATTGGCGGTAGCTATTGGGAATATACTTATAATCAACGCTTTGCTGAACAAATCCCTTTTATTATTAGTGAATTAAAGAAAAATCCCTATTCACGCAGAGCGACTATGAATATTCGTGATTTTGAAGTTGATTCAAAAAACGACCATCCCGCTTGTTTACAGTCTATTGGACTATATATTAGGGATGGCAAATTAAATATGAAAATTACTATGCGTTCAAATGATGCTGTTCAAGCCGCATATATGAATGCAGTTGGGTTTATTGGTTTGCAAAGAAAATTAGCAAATGAACTGGGTGTTGGTATTGGCTCATATACTCATACTGCTTATAGTTTTCATAGTTATGAACGCTCCTTTGGCATACTAAAAAAATATGTATCTGATATTGATACAAAGTCAATTGAGGAACTAACCTATAATTATGAAGGCTTTTATGATCAACTAATGGCAGACGAAATCCCTTCAATTAATAAAATGGTAGCGACATTAAAGAGGGAACATAATATTAAATAGAATTATAGTAATTTAATATTTTTAATAATCGTATTGAAGATGAAAATTTTTCTAATGCTATAAAAAATATCTCTATTGATATTCCCAAAGTTGTTTTTTTGGAAAGGTAAAATTTATTAATAAATTTTTACCTAAACCCCTATGTAATTATATATACCCATCTAAAAGGTGGGTGTTTTTTTATAAAAATTCATTAATATATGTTAATATTTGCATATCAGTATATGCAATTTTACTAAACTTTTTATTATGTTAAAATATATTT
>CAZFQD010000035.1:0-18021 GCA_964520885.1 uncultured Oscillospiraceae bacterium
TTACTTTGTGCAACGAGATATACTTTTTACAAATTAAATATAAAAATAAACATCAAAACAGATAATTAGACCTTACTGAATAACTTAAAAATGCTGTTGAAACAAGGAATATAAGCATTTTTAAGTTATTCAGGTGCAAGGGTCTTTAACAAATTTCAATGAAACCCTTGCACTTGAATTAATTGTTTCTAAAAAAACAATTAATTCAGACGGTGTAATTACGGCATCTGAATAACTCATAAAAGAGTTATTCAATAAGCCCTAATTATAAGTTTGAATTTAGTATGCGAAAATAAAAAAGTATCCTTTAGTTCTCCAAATGTTAAAATTTTGTCTGAGAGCATAAGTTGACCATTTTCATCAATATCAAGATTAGAAATTATCAATTTCACTTTTGACTATATTATACCAATCGGTAAGTGCTTTTGGGTTGTTGTTGAGCGTTGTAATGTCCTTTAATATATATGCAAAAGGGGTGCTATTTTTTGCACAGGTTGCTAATGTATGCTGTATTTCTTTTCTTATTGAAGCTTCATCAACATTTCCAGAAGCAAGAAATGAGGGATTTGGTTTTCTTGCCATTACGTATTGATTGCCCATTACTTCTGAGGCAATATCTATATTTGCCCATGGACTCATTGAAATTAATCTTACATTGTTAATCTTTTTGATTATGTTTATTTTGTTGTGAAGCGGCTCGCAACATCCATAATTTACAAGACCAAATCGCTCATAAACAGGCTTTAGGTATTCAATTTCAAACTCATCGTGCATGGAAGGCGAAACCTCAGAAAAAATCTGTGCCGCACCCGACACCCAGCAATCCTTTGCTCTGACGTGGTTTGGTTTAAAACCGGGCTTAGGCAACTCATCAGTAAACGTATATGCACAGTGACATGATTTTGGATCAATCTCAAACAGATTTTGCTGCTCCATTTGATCAATTGTGCTCATTTCAATTTCTGCCATTTTTTTCATTAGCTTATGAAGATACTCCGGTCTGTCGGCTAAATCGTACAACACTGTTGTTGCACCACGCCAGAAAACAATTCTATCCCAAACTGCTTCCCACAAAATATCTCCGCTTGCGTAAATTGGAAGAATGTCACCAATTAGGTCGTTTGCTATGCCTACATGTCTTTTTGTTTCCTGCTCATCATACTCCAATATGGGTAGCTTTAAATTTTCAACAGCTTCCTCATCTTTAATTTGGTCGACATATAAATGAGTTTGTGCCCCTTGAAGCCCGCCCTCATTTTCAAACAACAAATTGTCAATTCCAATCCCACTGTTTTTAACAACCTTGTTTACTCTTATGTAGTTTCTTACAACCATATCGCATGGAAAATGAGTCCATTTATAAATTTCCTCACGCATTTGCCATTCAAGCCCACGATAAAATGGGTCGGTACATTTTAAAATTAGCTCATCTCCAATGTGCATTTGGTGCCATGGGATTTGATCAATTACTACCATTGGTTTGACACTCTTTAATGAGTTCAGAGCTTTCCAGTTATTAATATTTCTTTCTTGAATACTTAAACTTGCTATCTGAGCGTATTTTTTTGATAGTTCCCTTAATATTTCTCTGTCCAACATATTATTTCCTCATTTCATAATATTCCATATTTTTTAGTCCTGATGAAAGGTTTCAATCATATCTATGTATTCATTTCTCATTCCTAAATAATCGCCAAAGAATTTATCGTCAACAACACTACCAGCAATACCCATAGATACTCCACCAATAGATAAATAGCTTTGCCCTTTCATTATAGCAACTGCTAAGCCTGATTTTGCAAATTTAATTAGCTTTTCTGCTACATCGTTAGGTATTTCTTTATCGCCTGCATCTTTAACATCTTGACCATAAATTGAGAAGGCTGGTATGCCCTTTTGGTTATGCCCTGCTAATGCCGCCGCTAAATAAACTGCGCCCGGTCTTTCTGTTCCGTTAAAGCCATAGATTGCTTTTGGTCTCTCGGTATTCATATCAATAGTTTCAGTTCCATAGCACCAGCAAGGGGTTATGGTAATTGATAGCCCTACATTCTCTCTAACAAACTTTTCTTCACAAGCTGTTGCCTCTGGCACTCTGCCTATTGTGCTATCTGCTATAACACACTGCACAGGCTTTCCATTTGGATATTTTAATGTTTTTGTTAAAAGTTCGGCAACACTTTTTGCCATATTCATGGTTTGCACTTCTAAGCTTTCACGCACGCCTCCTTGACGGGCATCAATGGTGGGTCTAATTCCGATTTTGGGATAATTTAGCATATTAAATTTGCTCCTTCTATTATATTATTTCTGCAATTTGGTTGCTTTTCAACTTTATGTATTTTGATTTATTGTTGAAATATTAAGCAAATGCTTTTTAATACTAATTAACGAACTAATTGATACTTTACCATTATTATAAATATCTCTGTTTTTTACAATATAAATTTGTAGCAAATATAAATAAAAAAGTGTATCACCCAAAAAATCAATATAGGGGGAAATTAATTAAAATAGTTAATTTAAGTCTGGATAATTTTTCTGATGTGCTCAAAGATAACTTGTTCAGACCAAACGTAAGTGTCATCAGGTTCTGTAGCTAAAAGTTCTAATATTTCTTTTTCCTGTTTTTCAGAAATATTCAGGAATGATTTTTCTCTTAAATTATCAATATCATTTTTAGTTAATATCAAATTTGATCTCATTTCAGCTTAATTAAAGAATTTTGTAGTCGTCTTGAATCTCTATCTGTGAAATCCAAAATGTGGTTGTGGTGAATAATTCTATCGATTATTGCGGCAGGGAGTTTTTGATCATAGAACACGTCATTCCATTTAGTAAATTCTAAATTTGTAGTAATTATTAGGCTTTTACGCTCATAACAATCAGAAATAACACCGAATAACAGCTTTAAGCTCTATTCCACTTTCCCATTCAAACCTTATCCATGGGGTCTGTTCACCGTTAGATGCCCATTCTCCATTATTATCTTCAATTGCCCGAATCGCCCATTAACCGGGAAATTCACTTGAAACAGACACTTTTGAAAAACCAATCAGGGTTCGCTATATGCCATACACACGTAGTCCCTCGAATCTTCATATTGTTTGACACTGCAAAATTGACAATACTATCCGCTGCAGTAACGGTATATTAACCTAAAAACACTGATACTTCACGCGTATTCTTGCTCGGTGATACCGGCAATATATTCCCTTTGATTGCTTTTCCGTCAACTTTTATCTCTTTGATACCGCAGCAAACATGCTCCGGATTTTTAATGGTAATATTATAAACAACACCCCTGTAGCCTCTGCAAATCTTAAATTCATCCCACTCTTTCGGGATACAAGGGTCGATTTTTAAACCATCATAATCCGGTTTGATACCCAGAATGGACTGGGAGATTGCAAAGAAATTCCAGGATGCAGTTCCGGTCAGCCATGAATTCTTAGCTTCCCCGTGACGCACCGCATCTTTTCCGGCAATCATTTGTGAATATACATAAGGCTCCGTTTTATGAATATCGCTGATGTCTTCCAAATAAGCAGGTGCGATTTTCTGATATACCTCAAATGCTCGATTTCCGTTCCCCAGTTCTGTTTCCGCTATCGCAATCCACGGATTATTGTGGCAGAAAATGCCAGCATTTTCCTTATACCCTTCCGGATAGGATGATATTTCTCCTAAATTAAGGTAGTACTTAGAATAGGGCGGATTTTGCAGTACAATGCCGTATTTTGTATCTAATTTTTCTTTTACTGAATTTAGTGCTTTTTGCGCAAGCCCATTTTCAACACCAATACCTGCCATAACACACATTCCCTGCGGTTCTATAAATATCTGCCCTTCTTCGCAGGATTCGCTGCCGATTTTCTGACCAAAATGATCATATGCACGCAAAAACCAGGCAGCCTCATATCCATGCTCTAACACTGTCTTTTCCATCTGTTCAATACGTTTTTGCGCTTCATTTACTTCAGTCAGCAGTCCTTTTCTTTTGCTGAGTTCAACAAACTCTGATCCTGCATACACGAACAAACCGGCAATAAAAACCGATTCCGCGACCCTGCCATCCCTGTTGCCGCAGGTTTGGAAAGATTCATCTGGTGTTGTGGAAAAGCAGTTTAAATTTAAACAGTCATTCCAATCCGCGTGCCCGATTAATGGAAGTTTATGTGGGCCTAAATTATTGATAACATGATAAAAGGAGCGTTTTAAATGCTCAAAAAGTGATGCTTTATTGTTCTCGTTATTGTCATAGGATACCTGTTCATCGAGTATCGAAAAGTCGCCTGTTTCTTTGATATATGCTGCAGTGCTGAGAATGAGCCATAACGGGTCATCATTAAAGCCACCGCCTATTTCGTTGTTACCCAGCTTTGTAAGTGGCTGATATTGATGATACGCTCCGCCGTCTATAAATTGCGTGGCAGCGATATCAAGAATGCGCTCCCTCGCTTTATCCGGAATCAGATGTACAAATCCCAGTATGTCCTGATTTGAATCCCGAAATCCCATGCCTCTGCCGATACCTGACTCAAAATAGGAAGCACTTCTGGACATATTAAAGGTAACCATACACTGATATTGATTCCAGATATTGACCATTCGGTTTAATTTGTCGTCAGCACTCTCGAGACTGTATGTGCTCAGTAGATTCTCCCAATATTTTTTCAAGGTTTCGAAAGCATTATCCACAGCTTTGACATCTGCAAACTGCCGAATGATTTCTTTGGCTTTTATTTTATTAATAATACCGTGCGCTTCCCATTTTTCTTCTTCCTTATTTTCAACATATCCCAAAACAAAAATAAATGTTTTTTCCGCATTCGGTTCCAGTTCGATATGAAGGCAATGTGATGCAACCGGGTGCCATCCGCTGGCTATAGAATTTCTTGAATTCCCATCTGCAACAACCTGTGGAGTGTCTAACCCGTTATACATGCCCAAAAAACTGTCCCTGTCGGTATCATAGCCATCAATTGGTGTGTTGACCGAATAAAAGGCAAAATGATTTCTGCGTTCCCTATATTCAGTTTTATGATAAATAACAGATCCCTCCACCTCTATTTCACCTGTGCTGAAATTTCTTTGAAAATTGGTCATATCGTCATATGCATTCCATAGGCAGAACTCAATAAAGGAAAACAAGGATACCTCTTTTTTCCCCTTCGTTGTATTCGAAACTGTTATTTTATGCACCTCACAATCAAAATGCAACGGTACAAACGAAACCTGATTCACCCAAATTCCGTTTCGTTTGCCTGCAATGCTTGTATAACCAAGGCCATGGCGGCATTCATAAAATTCCAGATCCTTTTTTACGGGCATCCATGAAGATGACCAGATATCACCATGATCGTGTATATAAAAATATCTTCCTCCGTTATCAACCGGGATATTATTATACCGATACCTTGTAATTCTGCGTAGCCTTGCATCCCGATAAAAACAATACCCACCTGAAGTATTTGAAATTAACGAGAAGAAGTTCTCGTTTCCCAAATAATTTATCCAAGGATACGGTGTCTTTGGTTTGTTAATTACATACTCTTTTCTGATATCGTCAAAATAGCCAAACTTCATACATTTCCCTTCCAATCAAAAAAATTCAAATACTAAAACAGTATATAAAAAAATAAGCTGAACACGCATATTCGTAGGATGAAAAGCACAAATCCAAAAATAATTTACGCTTACGAATCAGTCTTTTATGTCATCTTTTTGTTTTTATAATATGACGGCGGGTTGCCATACTTTTTTGTAAATACTCGGCTGAAATAATACTGATTGGAATAGCCTAGTTTTCCTGCTATTTCTTTGATTTGTAACTGTGTTGTTAAAATCAATTCCTTGGCAGAGTCCAGCTTTCGTTTTTCAATATACTTTTTTGGGGACAGCCCGGTATATTTATAAAAAAGATCCCGGAAACTCCTTTCGCTCATATTGGATTTATATGCCATCTCTTTCACCGAAGAATTATCGGTCAGGTTTTTTATAGCCTCGAAAACCACCCCGTCGAAAGGATTGTGTTTTTCAACAGTATTGATGCATTCCAGCCAATCGGTGAAGATTACGGAGAAAACGGCTGATGCTTTTTGAGAGAAATATTTCGTGCCTAACCCAAGAAAATTAAAGCTTTGATCCATATCCTGTGTTTCACGATCGGATACGATAATCATATAAACCCTGTTCATATACTGTGATATCATTAGGTCAACACTGAATTCAAACCAATGAAAGGACCAGCAGTCTGCATCACAATAATAATGCTTAATCTTGCTTTTTGTTGTGATGAAAAATGTATCTTTATTCAATACATATTCTGAATGATCAATTAATGCAATTCGACCTTTTCCAGCAATCGTCCGGATGGCTATATTCTCGTCTGATATTGTATGATTGCAGATGATATTGTAAGTCCGACCTGTGATTACTTTCCATTGTGTATGCAAAGCAACTTGCGGAGCATATTGTACTGTATCTGTTTTTGACATAATGTTCATGAACAAAACTCCCTCATTTTTGCCGAAAAATATATTTTATTTACCGATTTATCCATTGAATTTCTCTATAAAAATTTTATAATAAGGTTATAAAATCTAAGGGGGAGATTATCATGAACACTCAACATAGCGAATTTTCCGAAAGTGTAAAACGAATGCACAATTTTTATAGTAGAAAAGAAAATGCACCCATCTATCAGGAAGAATTCGGGTTTTTACTGTCTTGATAAATGGAAAGAGGACGGTTACATTGATGAAAAAACCAATTTGCAGGAGATTTTTGGTTATGACCAGTCTGCAAAACATTATCTAAACCAGCTTGGCTGGTGTGAAGCACCCTTTTTCCCTTATTTTGATGAAGAAATATTGGAGGACAGGGGAGAACACGAACTTGTTCGGGATTTTGCAGGAAGACATGTGCTGTATTTCAAAGGAAGACGCAGTGGCTTTATGCCGGAATATGTGAATCATCCGGTGAAAGATAAGAAAACATGGGAAGAAAACGTCAAATGGCGTTTAAATCCCAATACACCTGGGCGTTATGCCGATTTTGATAACCAAATGAAACAGACAGCAGAAGTAGCAAATAAAGGTTTTATTATCTGCAACAACCTAATCGGCGGCTATATGTATCTTCGTTCACTCATTGGACCCGAAGAACTGCTCTACAAGTTTTATGATGAACCGGAATTGATTCATGACTGTATGCAAACTTGGCTGACACTGGCCGACAGTGTATCGGAAAAAATGCAAAAAGTTGTATCCTTTGATGAAGTGTTTTTAGCCGAAGATATCTGTTACAACAGCGGTTCATTGATTTCACCGGATATGATGAGAGAGTTTTTGTTTCCGTATTATCAGCAGTTGTTTACAAACATCCGCGCCCGTCAGCCCGACAAAAACCGTCATCTTTTTATTCAAATTGATACCGACGGTAAAGCAGCACCTGTTATTGATGTTTATAAGGAGATCGGTATGGATTATATGTCACCTTTTGAAGTTGCCTCCGGTTGTGATGTTGTAGAAGTCCGAAAAAAATATCCAGACTTGCTCATACGGGGTGGCATTGATAAACGGATTCTTGCCCAAGGCAAGGAAACAATTGATAAAGAACTGATGCGCATTATTCCTTTTATGAAAAAACATGGCGGATATATTCCTACCTGTGATCACGGGGTACCCGAAGAGGTTTCCTTCGAAAATTACATGCATTACCGCAAAAGAATGTTAGAATTATCGTTGTAACACTTTTCCGCAAAGGATATTGTTTGAATTTTCAATCAATATCCTTTTTTCTAAGCATTCAGATTTATGCGAACCTGATGAAGTGTTTCCAAAAACGCCGGAGCAATACCCCCATTTTTGGCAATTGGCATATCATAGGTGATACATATGCCATGATTCATTAAGTTTTTTACGGTTGCCGTGACTCTGTCAACTGAATACTGCGGAGCCTTGCCATGCCCCCAGGTTGTTCCAAGGTAGGTCAGGATGTGGCTTTGTTTGTTATTGGTCCAACGTCCGTTACCGAAACGATAGAGGTCATCATTCTGCTCGCCTGCCAAATAATCATCAAACTCAGTAACCGTATGATTGTTTACACCTGTGTTATAGGCAATAATACTGCCCGGATTGCCTGATTTAAGATATTTCGTGAAAAGAACAACATTATGAAGACTTTCGTCATAAAAGCCATCCAGCCACCAGCCGGCAATTTTTGTCCCGTAATGCTCCGACCACCAACCCAGTGTTTTATACCATTCTTCAATAATAATATTGTCGAGTGGTACAGGCGTTCCGTATAACCCTAAATTGTACTGCCACCCATACTTTGAAAGTGCCTTCTTGTCTGAAGCCGCAGGATGCACGGGTGCATATAAAAGAACCTTTACATCCGCCTGACGGGCTGCCAATTCATCGATTATTTCCATCGGCAAATCCCTGTTTGTTGTTCTTCTTTGTGTGTTAATAGGCGTATCACTGCCCGGCTCATAGATGTATCCGACCTTTTCATCAAAAAAACTATTCGGAGCACAATAATAACCTGAATTCTGACCAATTGTAAATATCATATATTTTGCACCGGTATAGAGTATTTTGTCGACGAAACTTTTTATATCAAAGGATTCCACTTCATTCTTCCACTGCAAAGGGTTGTATTCCTCTCCTAATCCCGCTTCCCCTGCTAAATAATGAAACATGATTCCAAATCCTGCCTTTGTCATCCAGTCCGTATTAGAATTAAAACTGCTCATTTTTTCCACTCCTAATTTTTGATAACTACCGTTAATATTTATTAACAACTTTCATAGCAATTTTTTCCCATTCAAAAAGGCGTTTTGGGTCATAGCGAACAGTGGATATATCCTTTAAAATTAGTTCTGTGTTGCCGTCCTTTGCAACATCTAAAAATTCCTGTAAATCATTTTCTGCCTGTCTTTCATCAAAGCTATCTGTTGCTAAAACTGCCGGATTTGGTTTTCGACTCATTACGTAGTCATTCCCAATTCCCTCAACAACTATCTTTGTATCACACCAAGGACTTACTGATACTTTACGCAGATTTTTTATTTTTCTTAAAATGTGCAATTTTTTGTCCAAAGGCTCACAGCAACCATAATAAGTAAGACCGAAGCACTTTAACCATTTTAGGTCGTGTTCTATTGCAAATTCATAGTGCATTGAAGGAGATACTGTGGCAAAAATCTGTGCATTAGAACAGCCCCACATATCCTTTGCCAAAATGTAGTTTGGATTATATCCATTACTTGGTAATTCTTTTGTATAACCGTAACCGCCTGAACCTATTCTTGTGTTATTACAGTCAAGTGATAAAAGGTTTTTTTGCTCAAACTGGTCTAACTCGATCATCCACGCCTCTACCATTTTCTCATAGATGCTATGCACCATATCTGGGCGTTCAACTAAATCCATTATTGCCTCTTCAACACCCCACCAGCGAATTAAAAAGTCCCAAGGGGTATACCAAATATGTGTCTGCCCTACCTTTTTTACATCAATTATGTCATGAAATATTTCTTTCATCGCACCATAGGCATATTCTGTCTGCTTTTCAAAATGAGTGATGGTGGGCATTTTGATTTTTTCAATGTCTTGTGGTTCTTTTATCTGAATTTTAAAATGTCTGGAGTAAATATCATTGCTCTCATCTGTTTTTACTATGTCCACATCTTCAACAATGCCAAAATCGCTTCCGTAAATAACCAAAGGACACTCAATAAAATCACTTACCACCATATCAGCAGGGAAATATTTCCACTGAAATATTGTTTTTCTCATCCTATCCTCTAAATCTCTCGCCCAATCATTTTGACACTTTAAAGTAAGCTCATCATTTATATTCATCTCATTCCAAGGAACCTCGTTTATCCATACCATAGGACGAACTGCCTCTAAATCATTTAGGCGTTGCCAAAGTTCTGCTTTTTCTTTGTGAACTGATAAAGCCGAGATTTCCGCAATTTCTTGTCCTAATTGCTTTAATATATCCTTATCCCCTTGAACTAAAACAATCTCTTTTTCCACAGGCATTGTGGGTTTATGGCTTGGGTCGTGCAGCATTTTTTTATTCTCCTCTCAAGAGTGCTTTAACATTTTTAGGCGGAACATCAACAAGTATTGCCTCGTGGGATGGAGATATTATAAGCCCTGTGGGGAAAAGTTTTTCTAATTCTGTGACCTTTTGCGCCACCTCGTCTTCACTGCCATGAACTAACAAATACTGTGCGTCCACTCCGCCACAAAAAGAAACTCGTTGTCCGAACTCCTCTTTTAAGCTGTGTGGCTCCATTCCCTTTGCTAATGCCTGTATTGGGTGGACAACATCAGCTCCGCACTCTATTAGGTCATTTATGATAGGTCTTATCGCACCACAGGAGTGGTGAATGACCTTTAAACCATAGCTGCGGGCTTGGTCTATTAGTGCTTTTGTGCCTTTAAAAACAAATTTTCTCAAATCATTAGGGTCGCAAATTAAGCTCTCTTGTGTCCCAAAATCGTTGCCTATTAGCACCATATCCAATTTCCCTTTGGTCGCCCTATAAAAGATTTCATTCGCTTTTAAATAAAATTCAGTGATTTTATCGATAACCGTTTGGAACATTTCGGGGTCGGTTTTCATTTTCATCAATGCTTCTTCCATGCCAAACGCTGCGCAGGCGTCCTGAAAATGGGCACTCCATATCACACCCATGATGGCGTATCCTTCCGGCAACTCGTTTACTCTTCTTTTACACTCTTCCACATCGATATAAGCAGTTGGGTCAGGCCAACTAAAATCATTGACATTATCGCCGTCACAATAATCGGCGAAGAAGCCTTTGCCGGTGAGTGTATAATCATATTTTTCGGATTGTTTAAAATCAAAAGCCATATAAATGGCGTTTGCGGTTGGCGAATGGTAAGGCATTTCCACATCCCAAATGTCATCATCCACCGCTTTTTTTAGCTCGTAAACGTTGCTGACGCCGAATTCTTGAAAAAGAGCCGGCAGTGCGTCAGGTGTCGGAATTCCAAGCCATTTTGCAGGTCTGTCAACCTGTTGTCTTGCTATGGTAGCTAAAGTGCGTTCTTTTTTAGTCATACTGGTTTCCTCCAAAAAATTTAATTGCCTAAATGCACGGTGAACTCATTATATTGAAATGTTTTGGGAGACATATTCGGAGCAGCTTTAAGGTCATCCGTTTCCCTATAATCGCAATTGCTCCCTGTTGGTCTGATGAAATAAATTTCATTCTTCTCGGTATCAAATTCAAGTATTTCTGCATTCAACCTATAAATTTCCTGATTGGTTTTACAATCAATAACGGATATATCCACTCCATAGTTCCATGGGTTATATGTTTTGATTTTGTTGCCGTACAAACTCTTAATTCCGATGTACAGTACATCAAATCTGGCGTTATCATAAGTATATTCCGACGAAACGATAAAACCACCTGTGGCATACAATGAAAACTTTGCATCAAATTCAAAAACGTTGTTTAATACTGCAGGAAATACCCGAATAACACCATCATAGGATTGTAAAAGTGCTTCATTGACTGCATTGATTGTATTGCCCATCGATTCAAAACCGCAGTTGCCATCCCATCCCAAGCCTGAACGATACACCTGAAACATGGCAATGGTCGAGGCCGTATTAAAATAACACTCATTTCCAAGTCCAAGCCGTGCCGCCCATATATTGGAATTATCCCAGCTGATGCATCTCTGAAGCTGGTATCTGCCGTATCGGTATTCATAATTATGAATAAAATTCTGATAGAAAGGTTTATCAATTCCGCTTTGGTTAAACGGATATAGCACTTCCATGCACGGATCATCGAGGTTGTTTTTGGGCAGTGCATAATAGCTTTTTGTATCGCAAGGCATCATTCTTTTTGGTGTACCGGCTACTTCAAAGTCTGCCATGTGATCTATTACATTCTGCAGTTTTTTTATAAATTCCGGCTGTAAATTAAATTTCCAACCTTGTTCAATCAGTTTTGGGAACAAAGCCTTCACCGCAGCGATATCTGTGATGGAATTTTTAACACCCCAGAAAATTTCACGGGAATTGCTGCAGGGAATAAAATATTCCCCGTTTTCATCCTTCCAAAGAACCGAGGACAGATAATGCTTCGCAACCTCACTGCCCAAAAGCACAAAATCCTTAAGTACATTTTCATCGATCGTAAAAAGGAAATACTGATACATCGTCAGTGCAGCTTCCACACCGGCTGTATAGATCTGATTGACATAGGGGGAATCGGTATTGCTCAAATGATTGCCATCATGCCCAAAGGTTTCGGGTATCATAACCCCGTCGCCATTTGGGAACAATTTTCGTGTGATTTCTCTGCAAGTGTCCAGATTATTCATATAAAAAGCAAAATACGGCTTTAACAGTTCAAAGTCCCCTGTTGCAAGCAACCCATTATACAACATGCGCTGGTTATACTGCCAATAGGCCCCCGACCATTTTGTCGTATCACCACGGCATTTAAACACACCATTGATAAAATGGCAAGGGGTTGTGCCCATCATAGCACAGGCAAGCACATATTTTGAAAGGTAATAATAGTTTTCTACATAATCATTATTCCAGCCGGAATAGACAACCGTGCTTTTATTCCAGAAATCCGCCCAGAATGCTCTGCATTTATCTGCATAAACATTGACATCGGCAGCCCATAATTCCTTTGCTGTCGCAATTGCCTTATCATAAGATGAATTGAATTTTGACAAATCGGTATTTTTCTTTGCAGGGTTGATAATCCATAAGGTGTACTCTGTCCTATTTGGTTTTATTTTCAGTGCGTAACCATTATTATTCACAATATCATAATCCGCACCCGACACAAACACAGAAAAGGTATAGCCGTAATGTAGCGGTTCCCCTTCACCACGAACTAAGGACAAAATCCTTTCATCGGTCTTGATTTCATAGGAATTCCATGCCTCAATATTGTTCACATGATAAGTCATATACTCATTGTGATTGGCTGAAACATCCCACATGCAAAGTTGTAGTTCTGTTTCCCGTTTTTTGTAATCGGTTACTTTGACAGCCATAAACTCATCCGCACAGCCGCCGATGATTTCATAAGAAAGATCTTTCCCGAAACGCAAGGTCAAAGTGCCTTCACCCATCGAAAACCGTCCGCTGAACGGCTCGGCAACAGGAAGCGGATGAATTCGTATTTGAGCAGATGAATACTGCGTTTGGGGTGAAGCATCCACATTTGTAAACTGCAAACGCATTCCTTCCTCAAACCAGACACAAGCACCCATTTTTCCTGTACCGCAGACCAAAGCATTATCCGCATCAATATCGGCTGAGGAAAAAACAAGATCGTGTTTTTTCAGATATTGTGCCATATCTGCTTTTATTCTTCCTTTTACACTGTCAAAATGTATCTTTTTCAATATACAACCCCCAATTACTTTTCTTTGCCATAACATAAAATTAAACCATTTCAAATTTGGCTTTTTTCACTGCATTTCCTGTTAAATGAAAACTTCTCTGATCGGGCTGACTTCCTCCGATGTAAAGGGTAAACTTGCCCTTCTCGAGTATGAATTTTCCGTCATGATTGATCAGTGCCATATCTTCTTTTGTCAATTGAAACTTGATTTGAACCATTTCATTCTGCTTTAACTCAATACATTTAAATCTTTTCAAAGACCATACAGGAACTCTTACAGACGCTTCATCGTCTTTTAAATAAAGTTGTACAACCTCAGATGCGATCATTTTTCCGATATTTTTTACCCAAACACAGCACTCAAGGTTTTCTTTATCGGTTATTTTATGTTTATTTAAGTGTATATCGCTGTATTCAAAATTTGAATAGGACAAACCAAAGCCGAATGGATATAACGGCTCATTTTTCATATACCGATAGGTTCTGTTTTCCATTGAATAATCTTCAATATCAGGCAATTCCTCTGAGGTTCTATAAAACGTAACCGGCAATCTTCCGCAAGGGGAAAAATCCCCGAAAAGGATTTCAGCCAAGGCTTTTCCGCCCATCGCACCGGGATACCAGCAGGCAATCACTGCATTTGCCTTTTCATTCGCTGAATGAACTGCCAATGCACTCCCGGCAAATAAAGAAACAATCACAGGCTTGCCGAGCGTTAACATTTCCTCCAATAATTGCTGTTGCGACATCGGAAAATTTAAATCATTCTTATCTCCGCTACTGTAAGCATTCCCTGTATCTCCCTCTTCACCTTCCAGTGTTTCATCCAAGCCTGTGCAGATTAGTATGACATCTGCAGCACTGCCTATCATTTTAGCCTCGTCAATTCGGTCATTCGCTCTGGCACATGGTTCTGTCCGGTCAGCGAACAAATGACACCCCTCGGCATACGTAACTTTAACTTCATCACCCAAATAGTCCTGTATGCCCTCTAATGCCGTGATATAACGCGAAGCAGTTCCATGATAGTTCCCGATTAAGGCTTTTCTGCTGTTTGCATTTGGACCGATAACCGCTATGTTTTTGATTGTATTCTTGTTTAGAGGTAATAAACCGTCATTTTTCAGCAAAACCATACTCTTTTTTGCCGTCAACAGATTTAAATGCTTATGTTCCTTGCAATCATTTTTTTCATAGGGTATGCTGTTATAGGGCACCTTTTCTTCTTCATCAAGCATGCCTAATTTGATTCTTGTTTTCATGAGTGCGATAACACATTCATCAATATCGCTCTCGTCGATAAGCCCGTCATTCATTGCTGTTAATAAATAAGCATATAAATTGCCGCAATTCAGAGCAAGTCCATTTTTAACGGCCAATGCAACAGATTCTATCGCATTATTGGTAACCTGATGTCCCTCATGAAAATCTTTAATTGCCCAGCAATCGGATACAATATGTCCTGTAAACCCCCATTGATCCCTTAAAATATCCCGAAGCAATGTTTTGCTTCCACAACAAGGCTCTCCGTTCACTCTGTTATAGGCTCCCATGACGGCTTCTACCTTTCCTTCTTTAACAAGTGCTTCAAAGGCAGGTAAATAGGTTTCATATAAATCCTTTTTTGACACAATAGCATTAAAGCTGTGCCTTTTCGCCTCAGGTCCGCTGTGTACTGCAAAATGCTTTGCACAGGCGGCAACCTTCAGATAAACAGGGTGTTCTCCTTGCAATCCCTTTACAAAGGCTACGCCGCAACGTGCAGTCAGATACGGGTCCTCACCATACGTTTCGTGTCCCCGTCCCCAGCGTGGGTCACGAAAAATATTAATATTGGGTGCCCAGAAGGTGAGACCCTTGTAAATATCATAATCGCCCTGCTTCTGAAATGCATTATATTTTGCTCTTGCTTCTGTTGAAATAACATCTGCAACCTTTTTGAGTGTTTCATCATCAAACATAGCCGCAAGACCAATAGCCTGTGGAAATACGGTTGCCACACCTGCCCTTGCAACTCCGTGCAATGCCTCGTTCCCCCAGCAATAATCCTTTAAGCCGAGCCTTTCTATACCCTTTGAATAATAAAGCATTTGGGCTGCTTTTTCTTCAAGAGTCATTTGTGAAACGAAATCAGTTGCTTTTTTTTCTACATCGTTTTCATCAATAACATTATCTCTTTCCATGCATCCCCATCATTTCAGTTTATTTTTATCTAAATATTTTCACCATTTGCTAATATTAAATCTTTATACCAATCATAAGAATCCTTTGGTATTCGGTCTAAGGTATCATAATCAACATAAATCAAACCAAAACGTTCTCTATATCCCTCGCACCACTCAAAATTATCCATAAACGACCAGTACATATATCCCAAAACATCTGTGCCGTCATCAGCTGCTTTTTTTAATTCCTTCAGGTGCCTTTGTATAAAATCAATGCGATTGGGGTCATGCACTTTTCCGTCAAGCGATACGGCATCATGGCAGGAAATACCATTCTCGGTAATCATAATAGGATGCTTGTAGCGTTCATATAAATATTTCGTTGCCCAGTATAATGCTTCCGGTGTGATGGGCCAGTAATTTGCTGTTCTGGCATAGCCTGTTTTGTAGGGCATCCATTCATATGTACTGCCCTTACTTTTACAGAAAACTCCTTTATAAACATTCTGCCCATAAAAATCAATCGGCTCAGAGATGATTTTCATATCCTCCCGGTAATTTTCCGGCAGATATTTTGAAAGCTCTTCATAAGCCTTCGTTTCCTTAGGATAATGCCCAAGCATAACCGGGTCGCTCCACCACGAAACGCACCATGTCCAACTATCTGTCTGAACATCAAAATAGGCTTTTCTTGCCGCTTCTATATCCTCTTTTGAATTTGTATAAGGAATGGCTACATTTGCCGTCGATGCATAACCGACCTTACAACCGGGGGCATATTCTTTCAGTGCTCCTACCGCAAGTCCGTGTGCCAACAGCACATTGTGGCTCATTTGAACAACTTCTCTGTTTTCAAGCTTTCTTCCCGGCGCAAAATAGCCGTCTTTATATGCTGCTCCGATAAAGCATTGCGGTTCATTTAAGGTAATAAAGTGCTTTACTCTGTCTCCGAAAGCCTTTGCAGCAACTTTTGTAAAGCTTTCAAACCATTTTGGGCTTTCATTGTTCAGCCAGCCGCCTTTTTTTTCAAGCTCAAAGGGGTAATCCCAGTGAAAAAGCGTCATATACGGTGTGATATTGTATTTTAAAAGCAGATTGATTAATCTATTATAAAAATCGATGCCTTTTTGATTCGTCTCACCGATTCCCTCTGGAAGAATTCGTGTCCATGATATTGAAAACCGATATACCTTAACACCCAATTCAGACATCATCTTAATATCCTGTTCAAACCGATGATAATGGTCGCAGGCAATCTCGGCATGATGTCCATCGAAAATACTTCCCTTTTCATTGCAAAAGGTATCCCAAACCGATAACCCTCTGCCATCTTTCTTTGCTGCTCCCTCAATCTGTAATGCCGCTGTTGCAACGCCCCACTGAAAATCGCTATGAAATCCCATAAATACCCCTTGTAACAATATATTTATAATCTGACTGTATCAATTAAAGCTTTTAAATTCTCATATGGTACATCAACCTGAATTTCCTGAGAAGGAGCAGCGATATATCCGCCGTTTCTGCTCATTTCCCGGATGACTTTTTTAGTTTCGTTTGCAACATCCTCTGCGGTACCATACGGCAATATTTGCTGCGTGCTGATTCCGCCGAAAAATGTCAGCTTTTCTCCATAGTTTTCTTTGAGTTTGTATATATCCATACATTCGGGTTGGATTGGATTCAATGCTTCAAGTCCTATCTCAATCAGATCACCTAAAATCTTTTCAATATTGCCGCAGGAATGAACAAATACATCCTTTTTGTATTTTTTAACCAGGTCATATTCCTGCTTTTCACCGTTTTTAATCAACGAACGCCAACAATCCGGCGACATAATAAGGTCACTTTGTGTTCCCCAATCCGAACCTAACAAAACGCCGTCAATTTCATCTTCAACAAGGAAATTTTCAAGCATGACAAGGTTTTTACGGATAATGAAACCCAGTAATTGCTCAGTCCATTCAATACTTCCTGCAAGGTCGCACAGGAAATTCTCAATTCCTCTGCAAAAATATGCCTTTTCCCAGTGGCCTCCCCAAATTGCCGATAGAAGATATACGTCGTAATTTTCTCTTATGTATTTTATTTTTGAAAAGAACGCTTCATAGTTTCCTGTTCCGATGGTATCTGGCAAATGTTCAGGGGTATCAAACTCGGTGAAAAAATTGCCCGGAACCTTGTACCAATCCCACCATGGAGCATACACATACAGCATATAGTTTCCGATTCCCAAGGATACCGCTTCCGTTAAATTCAGAATTCCGTTTTTATAATCCGATTTCACCTTTTCACTTGCATATTCTGCCAATAATCTCTCCCCATAAACATCCAATGCTTCTTTTGTAAAATTAATGGCATACGGCACGGTGCCGGTATTTTTATGTTTTAAAGTTTCTTTAACAATTCCTCTTTTTTTCA
>CAZFQD010000036.1:0-17994 GCA_964520885.1 uncultured Oscillospiraceae bacterium
AACCAATTTTATAGCTTTAATAAGCAAATTTCTATAAAAGAAATAAAAGATAAATTAAAAATGCTTGACAGAGTGTAGTCATATGAATATAATAATAGAATAAATATATAATTCATATAGAAATAGTTAATTATTAAATGAAATATTAGTAATATTTGAGGAGTGAATTCTATGTCTAATAAGATTACAATTACTATGCGTGAGAAATTAATAAATGAAATTGAGTTTCTTAAATCAGTTAGACGACATGAAGTGGCTGAAAAAATTAAAGAGGCACGGTCATTTGGAGATTTATCAGAAAATAGCGAATATGATGAAGCAAAAAATGAGCAAGCCAAATTAGAATCGCGAATTTCTGAAATAGAAGATGTTTTGAGCAAAGCACAAATTATTGAAGATGGTAATTTGAAAACTGATGTTGTTGGAGTTGGTTGCGAAGTTAGGGTTTTTGATAATAAATATAAAGAAGAAGATGTTTTTACTATTGTATCCCCATTTGAAGCTAATCCTTCTGAAAATAAAATTTCAGATGAAAGCCCTTTAGGTTTAGCATTGAGTAACAATAAGGTTGGGGATGTTGTGTCTGTTGACGCACCAGAAGGTGTTATTAAATTTAAAATTTTATCAATTGGCGTTCCAAAAAAGTAATTTGAATATTACCTTCACGCACGCTAAAATGTGCGTGATTTTTTTAAATAATTAATTGTATTTGAAAGGAAGTTAAAATATGGCTAAGGATTTTTTAAACCAAGAGATATTTGAACAAGATTTAAGTGAATTATTGCAAATTAGAAGAGATAAATTAAAGGAATTACAGGAAAATGGTAAGGACCCTTTTTTAGTAGTGAAATATGAAAAAGATACTTCAACTAAAACGATAATTGATAATTTTGAAACTATGGAAGAAAGTTTTGTTTCTATAGCAGGTAGAATTATGAGCAAAAGGGATATGGGAAAGGCTTCTTTTTCAGATATAATTGATAGAGATGGGAAAATTCAATTGTATGTAAACATTAATAATATTGGAGAGGATAATTATTTAGCCTTTAAAAAACTTGATATAGGTGATATTATTGGTGTTAAGGGAACAGTATTTAGAACTCATAAAGGTGAAATCTCAATTAAAGTTTCTGAATATACATTACTTGCAAAGTCTTTATTACCCTTACCTGAAAAATGGCATGGCTTAAAGGATTTAGATTTGCGATATCGTCAAAGATATGTAGATTTAATTGTAAATCCAGATGTTAAGGAAACCTTTATTAAAAGAAGCCAAATTATAAAAGAGATTAGGGCATTTCTTGATGAGAAAGGCTACATAGAGGTTGAAACTCCTGTTCTGAATAATGTTGCAGGCGGAGCCGCCGCACGACCTTTTGTTACTCATCACAATACTCTTGATTTAGATATGTATTTAAGAATAGCAACTGAGTTGCACTTAAAAAGGTTAATTGTCGGTGGAATGGAAAAGGTATATGAAATTGGCAGAATATTTAGAAATGAAGGTATGTCAGTAAAGCATAATCCTGAGTTTACTTCGATTGAACTATATGAAGCATACACAGATTATCAAGATATGATGGTGCTTACTGAGGATATAATAGAGTATGTCGCTAAAAAAGTATTAGGAACAACTAAAATCAATTATCAAGGAGAGCAAATAGATTTAAAAACTCCTTGGAAAAGACTTTCTATGATTGATGTAGTTAAAAAATATACAGGACTTGATTTTAATGCAATTAAAACTAATGATGATGCTCGAAAAGCCTCAAAATCTATTGGTATAGATTGTGGAGATAATATGAGTTGGGGAAATGTGCTAAATTTAGTTTTTGAAGCTAAGGTTGAGGAGCATTTGATTCAGCCAACCTTTATTATTGATTATCCTGTTGAGGTTTCGCCCTTAACAAAGAAAAAGCCAAATTCAAATGGGCTAACAGAACGATTTGAACTATTTATTACAAGAAGAGAAATGGCAAATGCTTTTTCTGAGTTAAATGACCCTATTGACCAAAAAGAACGATTTATGAAACAATTAGAACTGAGAAATGCGGGTAATGAGGAAGCAGATATGTATGATGATGATTTTATTACTGCTTTAGAATATGGTATGCCACCAACAGGCGGATTAGGAATAGGAATTGACAGATTGGTTATGCTTTTAACAGATAGTGCTTCAATAAGAGATGTTCTTTTGTTTCCAACTATGAAACCTTTAAACAATTAAATATTTTTATCCTTAATGAATGGAGGGATATGATGAATATAAATTACTATGAAATTTTAGGAATTCACAAGGATTCTAACGAGAAAGTTATTAATATTGCATATAGAGAACTTGTAAAAAAGTATGAAAATTCCAATAATCCGGACGATTTAGAAAAATTAAAAGAAATTGACAAAGCATATTTAGTTTTAATTAATGCAGAAAAAAGAGCTGAGTATAATAAAAACGGCTTTGTAATTGAAAAAAATGATAAAGATAAAAAAAATGAGCCTCCAAAAAAAAAGTGGCAAAATTTTTGGTATTATTTTAAGTGGCATACTATTGCAAGCACTTTTTTTATTATAGTTTTAATAATTACTATAAGAAGTTGTGCTACAAAAATAAATCCCGACTTAAAAATTTTATTTTTATCGTCAACTTATATTTCTGAAGCAGATATAAATATTTTTCAAAAAAACATATCTTTATATGTAGATGATTATACTACTAATAATAAGGTAGAAACTGAAATAAATAACTTGCCAATAGGCGGTGATGCAAATAACCAAATGACTATGGCATATAATCAAAAATTTGTTGCTGAGGTTTCATTAGGGGAAATTATTTTTTATATGTGTGATGAAAAAAGCTCAGCAAAATTTTTAGATAATAATATGCTAAGTGATATTTCAAATATTTCTAAAAATGAAATTGCATATGATGGAAAGTTAATTAAACTAAGCAATGCTAAAATATTTGAGGGCTTGTCAAATCAATTTCCAAAAGAACTTTATATAGGTATTAGATTGTATAACGAAAAAGATTTAGAAAAAGATAAAGCAAAAAAACTAAAATATGATAGGGTAATGGAAATAATTAAGAAAATGCAATAAAGTAAAAGAGCCGAGAAATCAGCTCTTTATTTTTGATATTTTGAAATATAGTATTTTATAGCAATCAAAATTTTTGTAATCCCATATTCCAAATAATTGCTCCCCATCCGTTAACAAAAGCACAGAAAAGAATAAGTGCTTTTTTTAAATTACTTAGATTAGTATTATCTTTATTATTCAAACCTATTGCAGCAAGAATAATAATAAAGGGTAAGAAGTCCATTGAATAACGCATTCCAAATTGTGCCATACCATTACCATAATTCATAACAAAAGGTATAGCAGCAAATATTATAGAAATCCATAGACCTACAATCAAATACCACTTGCTTTTTGCTTTAAAAGCAAAAATAGCGGCTGGAGTTGTAAAAGTTAAGGCTAAACCATTAAGAGATGGGTAAATATATGGGTGATTGACTGACCAAACTGGAGCCATTAAAAATAATGAATATAAATTAAAAGGTATATATTTGAATTGCAATGGTCCTCCTGGTTCGCCTTTTTTGTCTTTTTCAAATGTCAAATAGTAACCCAAGTCCATAATAGTATTATATCGCAAATAATTATATAGCATATACAAGAATCCGGGAATAAAGGCACCAACACCAAAAGAAATAAGCCCTTTTAGCCCTCTTTTTTGATGAAACAAAATAATCAATATAAAGAATGGGAAGGTTAGTAAAACTGGTAATCTGCAAGTAATAGCAAAGGCAAAACAAAACCCGGCTAAGAAAAGATTTAAAAAAGGCTTCTTTGCAGTATTGTTAAGTGTTAATAATACTGCCATCAATAGAAAAAATGTTGTAACTATATGACCTAAAAACCACGAATGCCCAAGTGCTGCGAGAAAAAAATGAACAGTTCCAAATCCAAATAGTATTGTTAACCAAATCCGTGTATTAAAATTATTGATATTCAGTTTAATTAAAATGTTGTAGAAAATCACGCAATTTGCGGCACCCAACAAAATAGAAATAATTGAAATATCAAAAGACATTCCAAATATAGCAATGAACGGGAGCAAAATTATTGATGGTCCAGGAGCAAAATGCATATATGTCTTTCCTTCAAAAGCCACTTGTTCAAGGTATAGAGGCATATTTGGAATATCAAATCTTCCGTGAAGTAAAGCATCAGAAAGATAGGAATAATTATTGTAAACAACAAATTCATGTTTGTTAAAAATGAAAAGCACACCTGAAGATACAAGAAAAATTAAAACATTAATTAAAATAGTCATTTTTGCTGTGCTAATTTTTAAATGCAAACGATCGCTCATCAAATTTACAAATACAGATTCTAATTTTTTAATTATAATTAGTTTATCAATTATAAACACACAAACTAATGAAAATGCAAAAATCACAAGAATATAGTAATAATCCAAAGTTAGCCCTCCTTAGTTTCGTGATAATCTTTATCGGTATTAATTGACCAAATAAGTTCTTTGTCTATAACTCTTGATAACAGCATATCAGCAGTTACCATTCCAGTCATCATAGAATGATCCATATTATTATATCTGTGTTGTCCATTTCTGCCAATACAAAATAGATTATTAATATTATTTAACCACTGCCGAACACTTTCAAAATTTTCATAACTTCCAAAGTATGCAGGATAAGCTTTTTTAACATTGATTTTGACTTTATCAATAACATCATTTCTATTAATAATGCCTATTTTATTAAGTTCATTAATAGAAAAATCTATAAATTCTTCATTAGTCATTTTCCATAATTCATCGCCTTCATTACAAAAGTATTCAAGACCGATCCATACTTTATCATCAACTTCTTTAACCATATAAGGAGACCAGTTGTTGAAAATTTGCAAGCGTCCGATTTTAACATCAGGCTCTTGAATATAAATCCAACAGTCTGGAATAATGTTATTTAAGGTTTTAATGGAGGTTGTATTTTTGATATTAAGTTTATTAACTAATAGTCCTACCGTAATAAAATCACGATAGGGAAGTGTAGAAGCAGTATCAAAAACATCAGCTGGGATACTAAGACCATTAATGGCTATGACCAAATCTTTTATTGGCATAGAAGAAATTAGAAAATCACATTTTTTAAGGGTGTTATTTGATGAAATTGATTCAACAATATTATTTTGAATATTAATTCTATCAACTTTTGAATTCATTGTGATTTTTCCGCCTAATGAAATAAATTCATCAGCAACTAATTCCCAAAGTTGACCAGGCCCTAATTTAGGATATTTAAATCTTTCTATTAGCGAGGTTTCAACACCTTTTTGTTCAACGGTGTTTCTATTTGTGAAAGGTTTTTTAATTATATTTAATAATGCTTTTGAAAGGTCAAGACCTTTGATTCTTTGTGCACCCCATTCAGCAGATATTTTTGAAGGATGCAAACCCCATACTTTTTCAGTATAGTCTTCAAAAAAGAGACCGTATAGTTTCTTACCAAAACGGTTTATCATAAAGTCTTCAAGCGATTTTTCTTGCCGCTTAATTATCATAGATTTCATATAACTCAAACCTGTTATAAATGTTCGAGCGAGCCCCATATTTTTAATGGTATCTAATTTTAAAGATACGGGATAATCGAAAAAATTTCTAAGATAATAAATTCTTGATACTCTTTCTCTTACTAACATAACATTGTCAGTTTTTTCAGGGTCTGGCCCGCCAATATTTAAAGGTTTATCCTTACCTAATTTTTTGTCGTCATATGCTAAAGAACCATGCACTTTCATAATAGAATCCCAAAAATCTAATACTCTTTGCTCCTTAGAAAAGAAACGATGTCCGCCAATGTCCATACGATTGCCATTGTGATTAACCGTTTTTGAAATGCCACCAATTTGATCTAATTCTTCAATGATTTCTATGTCAAACTCATTTGTTCTTCTTAGCAACTCCAAAGCAGTTGTTAATCCGGCAGGACCTGCTCCAATAATGATAATTTTCTTTTTGTCCATTATTTATTGCTCCAATCTAAAAAATCAGAGTTGTGTTTAAAGAAATTATAGCATAATATTAAGAAATTACAATAGTTAGTGATATGTTGCAAATATCATTGAAAAAAGCCCAAAAAGACAAGAAATAATTAAATTCTCAAAGTTTATTAGTGATATACGGCTTAAAAGCCGTGAAATATTTTATAATGATATACCATTCGGTATGATATATGCTTCGCATATGATATACAACAAGTTGTATGATATAATATTTGCCTTATACACCTCAGTGTATATCATATTGTTTACAATATATCATACCGCTTGTGGTATATCATTTGTCCTAAAAGGGCAAATATCATTGAAAAAAGCCCCTTCAGGCTTTTTTCTGGTCCGAGTGACAGGAATTGAACCTGCGGCCCCTTGACCCCCAGTCAAGTGCGCTACCAATCTGCGCTACACCCGGAAATTTAAATTTATTATATCATAATAAGCAATTGTTTACAAGCCAAAAAAACAATGCTTTTAATTAAAAATATATAAAAATATCAATGTTATAAATGCACTTAAAAAGCCTTGCAGAGTTTTTCCAATTATGTATGCTCTTTTATTTAAACAACTATTTGAAAGTATTGCAAACACTTGAAAATGAACCGATAAACCCGACCATCCAATAACAATTGCTAAAATAAATAATTGTATTGCTGAAGGGATTGTAGTTGAGGCATTAACACCGTTGGCAAGTTCAAGAAAACCAACCAATAACTGTTTAATATATACTCGACTTATAGGTAAAAAATTTGATAAGAAAACGGAAATATTGTCAAATATCATATATCCATTAACAAGACCAATAATAACAGAAAAAAAGCAAACAAAACCACAAATATATGCCATATTTATTGCAGAAGATTTAACCGATATAACTAATGAATTAACAATACTTTTTCTCTTGAATATTATGTTGCTATATGAATTGTTGTTTAGATTATCTTTCCACAGATGTCCAAAAGCTATGCCAACAATAATTGATGCCACTATTTGAGAAAAGTATAATAAAGCACCAATCTTAACACTTCCAAATATTGCAACTCCAATTCCACCAATTATAAATGAGGGACTGCAATTATTACAAAAAGCTAAAATTCTCTCGGCTTCACTTTTGTTGCAATTGCCGTTATTATATAAATCCAATGCAATTTTGGCACCAATTGGATACCCTGCAATAATTCCTAATATTATTGCAATAGCACACGAACCGTTTAAATTAAATATTGGCTTTATGATTTTATTAAATAGTTTGCCGATGTCATTTGCTAAACCAGTTTCTATAAATAAAGATGAAAAAACCAATAATGGAAATATAGATGGAATTAATATATTGAAGCATAAATTGACTGCATTTTTAATGTAGTCAATTACTATTTTTGGGTTAATTAATAGTAAAAGAGTTCCTAAAATTATTAATATGTAAAACACTGTATTTAGTATATTTATTTTTTTCTTAATCATATTTTAAATTCACCCCATAACAAATTATATGCAAAATTATGTATTTTAATAAAAATTTAAGAATAAATTTATAACAGGAGGCGAAAAAGATGAGAAAAAAAATAAATATTAGAGAAAAAAAAGATAACCCATTAAAAAAAATTGGAAAAATTATTGAATTGCCACAAGAGTTTTTGGAGGGAGCAACACATATTGAGATAGCAGGCAATAGAGAAATAATAATTGAAGGTTGTAAAGGAATAATTGATTATACAGAAGAAAGCATTAAATTAAGTGCTGGCAAGTATGCAATATTGATTATTGGTAAGAATTTAGAAATCAAAAACTTATTTGATGAAAGTATTATTATTAATGGTTTTATTATAAAAATTGAATATATATTTTAAAATTATAAAGTGGGTGAGTAAATGATTTTTTTAAGATTATTAAATTTATTAATAGGATATGTTGTTTTTGAATGTAATGGATATTTTATTGAAAGATTTTTAAACATTACAGCTAAAAGAAGAATAGGATTATGGGGAATAAAACGAATAAATATAGCAACTGTTCGAGCAAAAATCAAAGCAAAAGAGTTCATACAGTTAAAAGAAGTTGCAAAAAAATCAAATACTAAAATCAAAATTATCCACAAAAGAGGGCTGCCATTTATTTTGCATAGATATAGGAAAAGAAAAGGTTTTTTCATTGGAGTTATTTCTTTCTTTTTAATGTTATGGATTTTATCTTCTTTTGTTTGGTCAATTGAAATCAAAGGAAACATAAAAGTAAATAGCGAACAAATAATGCAAACATTAAAAGAAAGTGGAATTTTAAGTGGAAAACTAAGTATTTTATGTAATATAAATGATGCAAAGTTAAGGTTACTAACTAACCATAAAGAGTTATGTTGGGTTGATGTTGCTATTAAAGGTAGCAAGGTTATTATTTCTGTAAAGGAAGGAATTTTGCCACCTCAAATAATTCCAAAAGATAAACCATGCAATATAGTTGCAAAAAAGGATGGACAAATTACTTTTATAGAGGCTTATGATGGAATAAAAGCTGTCCGAAAAGGGGATACAGTTAGTAAGGGAGAGTTATTAATTAGTGGAGTTATTGATAGCACTTTAAAAAGTTATTTATTAGTTCATTCTCGTGGAATAGTAAAAGCAAGGACATTAACACATCTAAAAACTGAAATTTCATTAAAAAAAACTGAAAATATTAAAACAGGATTATTTTATAAGAGATATTGCTTGCAATTTGGAAATTTAAGTGTAAAATTATACTTAGGAGATAAAATAAAATATGAACAATTTGAAAAAAACGAATTAATAAATGAACTTGCAATTGGGAAGGATATTATCTTACCAATTAGATTTATTACAGAAGTATTTTATGAAACGGCTCAAACTACAACAGAATTTACGCAACAGGAAGGGGAATTGCTTTGCGAAATAGCAATTAAGGAAAAAGAAAAGAACGAACTAATTGGAACATTGTTGGAAAGAAAAATAACATTTAAAAATGAAAATAATGTTGTGATTTGTGAGGGAGAATATATTTGTGAGCAAGAAATTGGACAAGAGGAGAAAATAGAAAAAAATAATTGAAGGGACGAAAAAAATGATAGAACAAACCTTAAGATTAAGTAATGATATTTTGGTTAGCGATTTATATGGAAGTTTAGATGAAAACATAAAATTAATAGAAAAAGAATACGATGTTTCAATTGTTAATCGCGGTTCAGATATGAAAATTTCCGGTAAAAAAAATAATGTAAATTCAACCGTAAAGGTTTTAAATAGTTTAAGTGAAATAATTAGAAAAGGCGAACCAATAAATGAACAAATAATTAGGTATGTAATATCTTTAACATATGATGGAAACGAAAATAGTATTAAAGATTTGTTAGATGATATAATTTGTATTACATCTAAGGGAAAACCAATAAAGCCAAAAACTTATGGCCAAAAAAAGTATGTTGACGACATAAATAAAAATATTATTACTCTTGGAATTGGTCCTGCCGGAACGGGAAAAACATATTTAGCGGTTGCAATGGCTGTAGCGGCTTTTAAGGCAAAACAGGTTTCAAGAATAATATTAACTCGTCCTGCTGTGGAAGCGGGGGAAAAATTAGGATTTTTGCCCGGAGATATGCAAAACAAGGTGGACCCATATTTAAGACCATTATATGATGCACTTTATGATATGATAGGTGGAGAAGTATATCTACGAATGATTGAAAAGGGAATAATAGAAATTGCACCTTTGGCTTTTATGAGAGGACGAACTCTTGATGATTCATTTATTATTCTTGATGAAGCACAAAATACAACTACCGAACAAATGAAAATGTTTTTAACTAGATTAGGCTTTTCTTCTAAAGCTGTTATAACAGGTGATATAACTCAAATAGATTTACCATTTGGAAAAAAATCCGGTTTAATTGAGGCTTCAAAAATTTTAACCGATGTAGAAGGAATAGCTATCAGTTATTTTACTGAAAAAGATGTTGTGAGACATCCTTTGGTTCAAAAAATTGTTAGTGCTTATCAAAAATATGAGGAGGGAAAAGCGTGAAGCTTATAAATAATGAATAACATTTTTTATTATAAATTTGATAATATTGAAAAGGACTTATTATTAAAAGCTCTTGTTAAAAAAGTAGTTAATTTTACTTTGAAAGAGCAAGGATTTAATGAAAAATCTGAAATATCTGTTACTTTTACTAATAATGAAATTATAAGAAAAATTAATAATGAATATAGAAATATTGATAATGAAACTGATGTATTATCATTTCCAACTGTTTCTGACGGTGAAAAATTTGAAATAAATCCAACTAATGGTGCATTTATGTTGGGGGATATTGTTATTTCAATTGAAAAAGCAAAACAACAAGCAACAGAATTTAATCATAGTATTGAAAGAGAAGTAGCATTTTTAACTGTTCACAGCTTGCTTCATTTATTAGGATATGACCACGAGTTATCAAATGATGAAGAAACTATAATGTTTAATAGGCAAGAAGAAATATTACTAAATTTAGGTTTTGAAAGATAAAAGAAAGGACGAAAATATGCTTAAAAGTTTAATTATAAGTTTTAAAAATGCAATTAGAGGAATTGTAATTTGTATAAAAAATGAAAGAAATTTTAGAATACATATTGTTGCTATAATATTTGTGCTATGCTTTTCTATTATTTATGAGTTGACTTTAGCTAAATTAGCTATTATTTTTGCTGTATTCTCACTAGTTTTATTTGCTGAACTAATCAATTCAGCAATAGAGGAAATACTTAATATACATGTTGATTGTTATAATATATATGCTCGAAATGCGAAGGATATTGCTGCAGGTGCTGTATTGGTAACTGCTATATTTTCAGTAGTTATTGCAGTTTTGCTTTTTAGAGATGAGCAAGGTTGGCAAAGGGTTATTAATCTATTTATTTTCAATTCTTTTACTATAATAATCTTTGTTTGTTTAACAGCTTTATCAGTAATATTTATTATTGGTAAAAAAAAATAATCATATTTTGAAAGGATAAATAATGAATAAAATAATAAAAAGCGGCTTTGTTTCAATAGTTGGAAAACCAAATGTTGGTAAGTCAACTTTGCTTAACAAACTTATTGGAGAAAAGGTTGCAATAGTAACTCATAAGCCACAAACAACAAGAAATAGCATAACTGCAATTTTAAATACTGAAAATTCTCAAATAGTATTTATTGATACTCCCGGAATGCACAGACCTAAGACTAAACTGGGTGAAATAATGGTAAAAAGTTTTGGCAAGGCCATTTCTGATAACGATATTGTCTTATTTGTTGTTGAACCAACAAATAAACTACAAGGTGTTAATTTGCACATTATTGAAAGATTTAAAGCTTTAAATCAAAAGGTAATTTTAATCATTAATAAAATTGATACAGTTAGCAAAGAAAAATTAATATTAGCAATTTCTGCATATAAAGAACTTTATGAATTTGTTAGTATTATTCCAATTTGTGCCTTAGATGGTGATGGAGTAAAAATAATAATTAGCGAAATTGAAAAATTGCTTGAGATAGGTCCAATGTATTTTCCTTTAGATATGTATACAGACCAACCTGAAAAGCAAATAGTTGCAGAAATTATTAGAGAAAAGGCTTTGAAATCGTTAGATGATGAAATACCACATGGAATTGCAGTTGAAATAGATAAATTTAAAGAAAGAGAAAATAAAAAAATATTAGATATTTGCGCAATAATATATTGCGAAAAAGATACACATAAAGCAATTATTATTGGTAAAAAGGGTGCTACTTTGAAAATTATTGCTTCAAGAGCAAGGCAAGATATGGAAGTTTTTTTTGGATGCAAGGTATATTTACAGTGTTGGGTTAAGGTTAAAGATGATTGGAGAAACAATGGAGGCTTACTTAGAAATTTTGGATATGAATAATTTAATAATAATTTATTTAGAATTGAATATTTGATAAATTGGTGGAGAAAATTATATTAAGTTTTTAAATATAAAACTAAATTTAATGTTAAGAAAATACGGAAAGGAAGAAATCAAATGGATAGGAATATAGCTTGGAGTATTTTTAAAAGAACAGGGAATGTAGAGGCATATATGCTCTATAAGGAGTTAAACACCAAAAATGATTTTAACAAAAGTAGCATTAAAGAAAACAAAATGGAATTATTAATTAAATAAAATAAACTTTATGGATTTTATCCATAAAGTACATAATAACATCGGAGGTCGGAGAAACGGAATTAGAAAAGAGTTGATGTAAATGCATATCAATACATATGGAATAGTTATTAAGACTATTAATATAGGTGAACGAGATAAATTTTTAACTATAATTACTGCCGATTATGGGAAAATATCTGTATTTTCAAAGGGAGCAAATAGTTTAAAGAGCAAGTTGGCATCCGCTTCAAATCTTTTTGCTTATTCAAAATTTGTTTTGTTCAAAAACAATAATAAATATTCGCTTAATAATGCAGAATTAATTGAAATATTCTATAATTTAAGAAATGATATAAATAAATTGTCTTTAGCTCAGTATTTTGCTGAATTAACGGGAGTTTTAGCTGTTGAAGATGCAAATTGCATGGAATTACTTAACTTTTTTTTAAATACTTTATATTTGTTATCAACAAAAGACAAAAATTTAAAACTAATTAAGTCAGTTTTTGAATTAAAAGCTTTATCCTATTCAGGTTATATGCCTGATTTAGAGGGCTGTCATCATTGCGATAAAAATGAAAATTTGTTTTTTAGTTATAAGGATGGATATTTACTTTGTGGACAATGCAATCATACATTGCCAAAAGAATGTGTCTTACTTACAAAAGGAATATTAACAGCAATAAGATATATTTTAACAGCAGAAGATGGCAAGGTATTTAGCTTTACACTTGATGAAAAATCACTTAATATTATGAGCGAAATAGTTGAGAAATACTTACTATTACAATTAGACCACAGATTTTCAACTTTAGATTTTTACTCAAAATTATAAAGGAGAATTAAGATTATGAAAAGAAAATTAAGTATTTTTTTAATGCTTGCAATGATTTTATCATTTTTCATTTTTGGAAATAACATTGTTTTTGCAGAACAAAGCGGAGATTTCACCTATTCTATTTCTAACTCTACTGCCGAGATTACAAAATATTTAGGAACAGGCGAAGATGTTGTAATACCAGATTCAATTGACGGTATTGTGGTTACTGCAATAGGTTATAATGCGTTTTCAAATTGTAAGAGTATAATTAGCGTTACTATACCTGACAGTGTGACTAAAATTGGAATGAGTGCGTTCTCATATTGTTATAGTTTAAGCAGTATCACTATACCGAACAGTGTTACTGCGATTGGCAGTAATGCATTCACTATGTGTAAGGCTTTAAGCAGTGTTTCAATAGGGAGTGGTGTGAAAAGTATAGAAGATGATTCGTTTTCGGACTGTATAGGCTTAACACAAGTTACGGTGGATGTTAATAATCAATCATATTTAAGTATTGAGGGTGTTTTGTATAATAAAAACAAAACAGAATTAATAAAATTTCCGCAGAAGAAAGATATAACTACATATATAATTCCAAAAAGTGTTGCCAAAATTGCAAATAAAGCTTTCAGTTTTTGCAAGGATTTAACCTCAGTAACCATACCGAACAGCGTTACTTATATTGGAACCGAAGCTTTTATTGGTTGTGAAAATATAAGTAACTTTATAATTCCAAACAGTGTTACGGATATTGGGTATTGTGCCTTTAAATATTGTGAAAGTTTAACTTCAATTACCATACCAAGTAAAGTGACTCGAATTAGTTCTGAACTTTTCTCGGGTTGTGATAGTTTAAGCAGAGTGATAATCCCAAACAGTGTAACTAATATCGGGGATAATGCATTTGAATTTTGTCACAGTTTGAGTATCTTGACAATACCAAATAGTGTAACAAGTATTGGTTTTGCAGCATTTGAGGGTTGCTCAAGTTTAAGTAGTTTGACACTACCAAACAGTGTTACAAGTATTGGTGAGCATGCGTTTTCAGGTACAAATTTAAGTAGTTTAACACTACCAAACAGTGTGATAGATATTTATACCGGTAGCAAAGCCTTTAATGCGTTCTCTGGCTGTACCGTCTTAACGCAAATAAATGTTGAGGACAATAATTTAATTTTTTCAAGTATTGACGGTGTTTTGTTTAATAAAAACAAAACGCAATTAGTTCAATATCCAAGAGGGAAGAAAGGGATATATACTATACCAAACAGTGTTACAAGTATTGTTTGGGGTGCGTTTTCTGGTTGCACGGGTTTAACCTCAGTAACTATACCGGATAGTGTTACAACTATTGAGGGTTGTTCGTTTAAGGGTTGCACGGGTTTAACCTCGGTCACTATACCAGATAGTGTTACAAGTATTGGTTGGCATGCGTTTGTGGCTTGCACAGGATTAACAAAAGTTTCATTTCCAAAAAATGCAATATTTATATGCGGATATGAAGGTTATACTAAAATAATAAATGAATTGGGTATTTTAGGTAATACAATAAAAATAGATGATTCTGCTTTTGAAAAGTGTTCGGGCTTAAATCCCAATATTAACCCTCCTATAGCACTTATTGGGCTGTTTATTATACTTTTACTTGCTTTTATATCGTTAGTATTTTTTGACAAGACAATTAAGAAATCTAAACAATCATTAGTAAATATGGCTTCAGATTCTGAAACCCCATATAAGGAACAGCTAATAAATAAAGCAAAAGAAAAAAAGAATAAAGATTTATCTGCTTACAAAACTGTATATAGAGTAATATACTTTATTGGTGCCTTAAATTTTGTATTGGGTATTGTTTCTTATTTTTTCAAGATTAACATTTTACAGGAAAATAGTTTTGGTTTTGTTTCAGCATTTGCCGGCTTAATATATCTGCTATTAGGATATTTTGTTAAAAGGAAATCAATTACTGCATTGACTTTAACAATTATTATATATGGAATTGACAGTTTATTGTTAGTATTAATTTTATTATTTAGTGCAAAATCAACTGATAACAGTTTTATGATTGCTAATTATTTAAGATACATTGTTATAATGCGGTTTATATTTATTCAGCCAATGTTTAAAGGCGTAACTGCAATTAAACATCTTAAAAAAATTAAAAAACAAAAGAAAATATATGAAGGGCAACAGCAAACATCAGATGGTTTAAATATAAAACTCTGTGAAAAATGCGGCTGTAAATTTTCTGAGCATTGCATAGTTTGTCCTGAATGTGGAACCAATAATGATTTAAAAGGAGAAACAAAAAAAACCTATAAATGTGCTAATTGTGGGTCAATTTTACAAGAAGAACAATTATTTTGCCAAGAATGTGGTACAAGGGTTACAGACAATATGTCTATATATTAATACGGTTTATAGACCACTTAATAACCTAAATACATAATACAAGGAGATAAAAATGAGTCTAAACCAATTATATTTAAAATCGTTAAATTCATTAGAATTTAATAAAATTATTTTAATTCTTGAGGACTTTGCAGTTAGTGAGTCTGCTAAGCAAATGTGCACAGAATTATTGCCTAAAATTAATGAACAAGATGTCAAATTAGAACTATTACAAACCGATGATGCAAAAGTTTTATTGGCAAAAAGAGGGAGTCCTTCATTTGGTGGACTTAAAAATATAATATTAAATTTGAAAAGAGCTAAAATTGGCTCAGCACTTACTATGAGAGAATTATTAGATGTTGCTAATGTATTAAGAGTATTAAGGGGGTTAATTGATTATAAAGCACAGGAGAATAAATTGGTAACCTTTTTAGATGAGTATTTTTCCACAATAACTTCTAATAAATATTTAGAGGATAAAATATTTAATTCAATTATTTCCGAAGAAGAAATGTCTGATAATGCAAGTAGTGAATTATCAGATATTAGAAGAAAAATTAAAAATAATTCGTCAAAAATTAGAGATATTTTACATAAAATTATTCATAGTCAAACCTATCAAAAATTTTTACAAGAGCCTATTATAACCTTTCGTGGTGATAGATTTGTAGTGCCGGTTAAAAATGAATATAAAAATGAAATTAATGGTATCGTTCACGATACCTCTACAAGTGGTGCCACAGTCTTTATTGAGCCTATGAGTGTTGTTGAAACAAATAACGAGTTAAAAATATTAGCAAAAAAAGAACAAATTGAAATTGAGAGAGTTTTATTTGCTTTATCAAACGAAGTTGCTACTTATTCAGATAATATTGAAACATCTTTAAATAATGCCATTATTATTGATTTTATTTTTGCAAAGGCCAAATTTGCAAATAGCATTAAAGCAACAATGCCTAATATTAATTCAAAAGGGTTTATAAAACTTAATAAAGCAAGACATCCTCTAATAGAAAAAGAGAGTGCTGTTCCAATTGATGTTTGTTTAGGAGATGAATATAGTGCCTTGGTAATTACCGGACCTAATACCGGAGGAAAAACTGTTTCATTAAAAACAATTGGCTTGTTAACAGCAATGGCGGCGAGTGGATTACATATACCAGTAAAAGAAAAAAGTGAAATTTGTATTTTCAATAATATTTATGCAGATATTGGGGACGAACAAAGCATAGAACAATCGTTATCAACCTTTTCTGCTCATATGACAAATATAGTTAAAATTGTTGATGTCGTAGATGAAAATTGTTTAGTTTTATTTGATGAATTAGGTGCTGGAACAGACCCTGTTGAAGGTGCAGGACTTGCAATATCAATTCTTGATTATATTAGAGGTTTTGGAGCAAGAGTAGTTGCTACAACACACTATTCCGAACTAAAACTATATGCACTTGAAACAAAAGGTGTTCAAAATGCTTCTTGTGAGTTTAATGTTAATACTTTAATGCCTACTTTTAGGTTAATTACAGGAGTTCCCGGTCGTTCAAATGCTTTTGCTATTGCATTAAGATTAGGTTTAAATGAACATATTATTCATAAAGCTAAGGAAATAATGAGCGATAAAGATTTAAAATTTGAAAATGTTTTGGAAAAGCTTGAAGACAATAGGCGGGTTTTAGAAGAGCAAAAGGATATTGCAGAAAATGAAAGATTAAAAGCGGAATTATTATTATTTGAAACTGAAAAAATGAAAATTGAACTTGAAACAAAAATTAGAAAGGAAAACGAAAAGGTAATTTCACAAGCACGAATGATTATAGAAAATGCTAAAGAGCAAACTGATACAATTATTTTTGAACTTGAAGCATTAAAAAAAGTTAAGGATAAGGAAAATTTTGATGAAAAGTTAAGAGAATTAAAGCAAAAAGCAAAGACAACTATTAAAAAGTTAGATGATGAAGCAAACCCTGTTGAAAAAACAAAGTATAGTAATTACTCTTTACCAAGAGCCTTAAAAGAGGGGGATTTAGTTAAAATTATTAGTATCGATAAAACGGCAACGGTGATAATCCCTGTTGATGATACAGGGTATGTAACAGTTAGGGCAGGAATTATTAATACTAAAGTAAAGTTAAATGATTTATTTTTAGTTGAGAATAATAATATTAACAATATAATAGAGTTCACTTCCAATACATCTATAAAGAAAGGTCAAAGCAATACAAAAAATGAAATTGATATTAGAGGAAAAACCGCATTAGAAGTTGAAGTTGATTTGGAATTTTTTATAGATAATGCTGTTCTATCTGGTTTATCAGTTATTAGTGTAATTCATGGTAAAGGAACGGGTGCTTTAAGAAAAGCAGTTGGGGAAATGTTAAAGGCTAATAAAAGTGTGAAAAGTTTCAGATTAGGTAGATATGGCGAAGGCGAAACAGGGGTAACTATAATTGAATTAAAATAAATCATTTGCTAATAGTTAAAAATTACTATATAATTATTATAATAAAAACTTTGGAGGAAACAATTTATGAAAAAAAAACATTCAGTTTCATTAGATAA
>CAZFQD010000037.1:0-17824 GCA_964520885.1 uncultured Oscillospiraceae bacterium
TTTTGTGCTTCATAATAACCTTCTTTAATATAAATGCTCTTTATACCAGTTTCTCTTGACTTTATTACTGCATCATTTATATTATTAATTTCACCTTTTGGAGACATTATTATTTTATTCATATAGTTAATCCACAACTCCTCTCATTAATGCCTCTATATTCGCAGGTGAAATATCTGGCAAAATTGCTTCATGGCTTGGTGATATAATAAGCCCTGTGGGGAAAATTTCTTTAATTCTAATTACTTCTTTATATACATCTTCAGGTGTGCCTGTTACAAGAATGTCCTGTGCATCAACTCCTCCGCAAAAGCTAACCTTACCATAAAAACTTCTCTTTATATTATCAATTTGCATATTTTTAGCCTTTGCCTGCAAAGGATTAATAATATCAACACCTATTTCAATCAAATCAGGAATAAGTTCAAAAATCGAGCCACAGCTATGAAAAAGCACCTTAATATCATAAGATTTAATTTGAGTAACAAGTTTTTTAATGTTTGGAAACACCATTTCTCTTATAATATTTGGCGATGCAATTGTACTAATCTGAGTTCCTAAATCATTCCCGATTAGCACAACATCAAGTTTCCCCTTTAAATATTCAAAATATATTTCATTTGCACGCATATAAAAATCAGTTATTTTAGATAAAACTGCCTCAAAAAATTCGGGATTAAGCATCATATTCATAAGTGATTTTTCCATTCCAAAAGCAGAGCATGCATCTTGAAAATTGGCTTCCCACATTACAGCCATAATAGGATAATCTTTTGGCACTGATTTTATACTATTTAAACAATCTTCTTTATTAATAAATTGTTCAGGATTAGGCCAATTAAACAAATCAATTGCATCAGCATCTTCGTAATCCTCAAAGAATCCTGGCAATGTTAAAGAACTGCCTTTTTTCGCCTCATTAATATACTCGGGCTTTGTAAAATTGAGTGCTTCACATAGCAACCCTTTATTTTTCAAATCATATGGCAATGAAACATCCCAAATATCATCGTTAATTGCTTGTTTCAATTCATTTATATTTGAAACTTTAAAATATTTAAAGAGTTCATTATGTGAAGCCTCAACAGGAATACCAAGCCACCATGCTGGCCTATCTGTTTTTTTTCTGTTAACAGTATTATAAAATCTTTCTATATGTGTCATAATTATACCCTTTCATTCTTAAATAATTATGTTGTTGTAATGGACGAATTAATTTCTTTTTGCTAAACATATAACTCGTAATTAATTGCAGTTAAGGTTTGCTAAAAACAATCAATTTAATTTGTTGATTGTAGTTCCGGTTTTGTATTATAGGTTTCATCAAGATATGCTTGAATTGCATCCTTTTTAGCCGAAACAACCTGAGCAGGAGTTGACACTCCTCCAGCTATTGCCATATAAGCATCAGGAAACAGACAAGTGGGCTCTTTAATATTCCAATGACAACCAAGAGGTTCACCATCAAGTATGTATTTAACTCTGTTATTTTTAAATACATCAAGAATATAATTAATGGATTCCTTATCCTTCGTTTGGCTCTCCAAAGTTGCTATCATTGCCTCTTCTCTCTTCTCTTTTGTTAGATCATGATCTCCCCAAACCTGATTTAATATTTGAGCAACACCTTTTTTATCTAATTTTGAAGACTTTGGTATTCCCCATCCATTCCAGAATGCCGTGGTAGAAATATATTCATCCTTTGGATCCTTTTTAGGAAAATAAGTAATTCCGTAATCAAAATTGTCAACCTTCGCTAATAATGAAAGCATCCAATAGGACACCTCAAACATTGCAATATTTCCTGCTTCAAAATCCTTTAATGAAGTATCATAAGCTGCACCCTCTGGGCTCTTATATATACTGGAACTTTTTCCCAAATCAGCAAAAGCATTTAAACCCTGCATTGCCTTTTCGCTATCAAGTACAAACTTATATTTACCATCAACTATATCAAATATCTTACCACCGTATAAATTTACCATATCAGCGACAAGATTAGCTTCATTGTATCCGGCAAAGCCCCATTTTTCGGGTTTCCCATTTTTATCCATATCCTCCGTGGTCTTATCAGCTAATTCCTTGAGTTTATCAATTGTCCACTCATTTTTTTCTACATAATAATAAGGATTTTCTAACCCTTTATCCTTAAAGGTCTTTTTATTAAAAGCAATCATACTCGTAAAAGTTGGTTCAGACGACCAGATCGCATATGTTTTATCCCCAATAGAACTCCCTGCAATTGAATTGTTTAACCACACATCAGTATTGTTAAAATCTATTGCTTTATATTGACGCAAATCTTCTAAAAGGTTCCCCAAAATCCACGTATAAAAATAAGTTGAACTTACCCACATGATATCACCAGGTGCATCGCCCGCAAGCATTTTTGCAGTCAAAGATTGTGCTTTGTTTGCGTATGATATAGTTTTAAGTTCTATTTTACAGTTGTTTCTTTTTTCAGCCTCAACTATTCTTGCCTGCCATCTGTCCCAGCCCTCATTAACACCGGGCTTTTTCATATCATCCCATTTCCAATCGGCAACTATAGATACGGTTGCTCCATTCAAATCAACTACATTTGTATCCAATTCTATTTTACTAGAATTAGGATCAGATTTATTACTACAACCTAAAAGTGGAGTAACAAAAATCAAAATCACTATAATAGCAACTAAAAAACTAAAACTTTTTTTCATAATGTTCACCTTTCTTTCATTAATGTTTTTAAACCTTTGGTTTTCTTAATACAAAGAAGTAAATCGCACCACCAGCACCTAAAATAAGCACTATTGCTATAATAAGTATGATAATATATAATGGCGACCCTTTGTTTGGAACCTTTGGATTATTAGTTTCACTTGCTGTATTGCTTGTATTGGATGAAATTGTTCCACTATCGTTTTGTCCAGATGTTCCTGTTATTGCATCGCTTTGTAATGAATTAGTATTTCCTGATTGACTAGTAGTTACTCCTACTGATGATTTTGTTGTTGTCCCATTACTGCTTGAATTCGCAATAATTGAGCTTAATATACTACTTACACCGGCAACTGGATCTTGAACTAATGTAATCGGTCCTGTTGGACGATATTTATTTATATCATTTGAAATTTTTATATCATCAACATAACAATTAATATCCCAAGCATAAAAGAAAAATCCACCACCTTCAAACCATGTTCTTTCATCAACCCAAGTTATTATCAAAACGCCATTTAAAAATATTTCAAATTTTACTTTTCCAAATATACCCTCTGCAGTTTGAACAAATGGAGACACTGTTGTAGATACTAAATTTATCTGAAACCACTTATCAATTTCAAAATTTTTAGGGGAACTTGCAACAGCTTTCCTGTTATATTGTAAATCTGCATAATCGGGTTCAGTCATATCCGAATCTGTAAACTCAATCTTATCCGGAAACATTGATACATAATATCCATTTGATGGATTTTGTGATCTGACAAAAAAAGCTAACTGTCCATAAGTAGCATCCTTATAACTTTTTGGTTTAACTCGTAACTGAACAGAAAAATCTGACATCTCATCAGTTAGCGGCTGCACATTTTCAAAATAATCAGTGTGCTGACCCGCCTTCGCTTCAAGATATTTATTTCCATTTGATGATTCTGCTACTGCATACCATTTGTTTCTCGAAGCAATAAAATCACCGGACATATAGTCTCCAACCTTATTATTTTGAAAATCCCAAACCTTATCATAGATCCCTGTTGCCGCATAAGTATTACTAAATAACGGGGCTGCTAAAAACAGTGCAAGTAAAAATGTAATCGCTTTTTTCATTATTATTACCTCCATTTATTTATTTCTGCAAAATAAATTGCAGTTTTGCACTTTAACTCTTAGAATTACTCCTTTTTCGTAACTAAATTATTGAAAAGACAACAGTTGTGTAGTGTTTATCACTATTTAATGCCTGTTTGTGTATTTTTTCGAACCCCAATGTCAGCAGATATATCATTTATCTCGGGAATAGAATATGAGGCAATAGCAACTTTATTAAAAGTAATAGTTATATCCCGTCCATTAACATCTGCATTAAATGGGTCTGTGCTCATATCTTTTATGTTGTTTATAGTTATTCTTGGCTCCCATGATCCAAATTCCGAACTAATATAAGCACCTATCTCGGGTTTGCTTATCATCCCATTTACTGCAAAATAGGTCATATTAGCTGGTCTTGGGAAAGAAGGGCTGTTATATATAAGAGTATCAGTATATGTATTTCCTTTTTGGCAAAAAGCAACACTATTTTTATATTCTGGATCATTCATATAGTCCGCATAGCTTACAGCATTAGTAATTTTGCTTGTTAACTCAGGGGTTAACGCCTCATAAAATTCAACTAAGCCCGGATAATTTGAATATGGCAAACTTGTGTATTTTGATTTTTGTGAAATCCATTTATTTATAACCCCTTTTACTATAGCATCTGCCCAACATACTTCATACATATTTTGAGCAAAGTAAGGGGATAAACTGTTTTTTATTATATTATTTTTTGTAACATTATATCCGCCACCGTTCAAAAATATAGCACACTGCTCAACACCATCAAATATATTCTTTTCAACATTATAACCCTGCGAACCATTATCAATATATATTCCGTATGTGATAACCTTTACGCCTGTTGAAGCCAAAAAAGTATATCCTTTAATATAATTGTTTTTTATTGTATTATTTCTTTGATATGGTACTTCGCCCGTATTTGAATATATGACCCCCATATCCCTAAATTTCATGCCTATGTTATAAATAGCATTGTTTAATATTTGATTATCATTGCCTGTTATCTGTATCCCCGCGTGGGTTGTATTATGAATTGTGTTGTTTTTTAATATATTCCCAACACCAGATATTTGTACAGCGGGACAATATACCTTTTTAAAATATCCAATATCATGTATATAATTATTTATAAGCTTATTACCGGATGAAGTAAGTTTATCTATGTCTCCACCACAAATAGCTATCCCCGTTGATCCAATGTTTCTTAGTTCGCAACTATCAACTGTAATATTACTTCCAGATATTGAGATACCATTTCCTGCAATATTCTCAAGTGTTATATTTTTAAAAGTAATATTTTGTGTTACTTTGTTTGGTATCCAAAACATTGAATCAACTATACCATTACCTCTTGAATTTGAAAGAATAAGATCATCAAATATTAGATTTTTTGCATTATCCAAGGATATGATATCATCTGCAAGTGTTGATAAATAAATTGATGCACCATTATTAAAATCATCATTGGGATAAAAGTATAATATTCCATTATTTTTATCAATATAATATTCTCCCGGACTGTCCAACTCTTCTAAAATATTTTCAAAGAAAACTCCTCTTGTTACCCCCCAACTTACAGGTTCGGATACCTCACCATAATTCAAGGTTACAGTATCGGCTGACGGGTTGATGCTTTTTACTTTATTAAATGTCCAAACCCAGTCTTGCCCTAATATTCCATCAACCCAAATATCACTTGTATCCTTCCAATTAGCTGACCTTTGGCCAACCTTATTAGAGGCTTTAAAGTATATTGTAGGTCCGTCCCCACCTTTTCCGCTTATACTAACTGTTCCCCCATAGGTATTTTTCATAACTAAATTCTGAGAATCATTATTTGGCCATCTTGAAACTGTCATAGGTTTTCCATTAACATTTAACTCAATGGGTGAAAAAGGATTTGCAATCATAAAGCCACGCCTTGTAAAATTACCATATTCAGTTATACCAATTTTTTTTAAATCTAATTTTACAATCTTACTAATTGCATTTTTATCAACCAAATTGTTTAGTGCAGTATCCTTTGATGCTGATATAAAATCAGTTTTAAGCAGTGAGACACCACCAGTTAATCTTGCCTTTTGATTTGGATAAGATGAATATTTTATAGGCTTTGAAACTGTTCCGCTATCCTCATTATTAAAAATCAATGCACTTTTTAAATAATAATCTCCACTCATAAAATAAACCGTTAAACCACCTGTTGGAATATTGTTTGCAGATATTCTTAATCGAACAACCTCTATAGCTTTTTGTGGTGTTATGAATGGTCTTTCAAAACTACCGTCATTTGCATCATTCCCATATTTAGCAACATAAATAGCATTTTTATCTGCATTAGCTTCCTTTTTTGGAGGTGCGACAGATGCATTTGTTCTACTCGTTATTTCCGAATGTGTTGTGCTACTTCCGCTATTAGCAATGCCACTTGAAATATTGAACATAGAACTATCATCAACATTTGAGTTGGTTTGAGATATGCTACTATTTGCAGATATATTTTTCGTCTTAGATATTGATGAATTAATTACAAAAACTATTATTACAATACCTAATGCAATACTCATAGCTGAAAAAAACAATATTCTTTTTTGTAGTAAAGTAAATTTTCCCATATGCTTTCCTTTCTAAGTTAGCCAACTATTCCGCTTCTTTCAATTCCTTCAACAAAGTATTTTTGCCCTCCTAAAAATATTAAAAGTGGTGGGACAACTGCAAGAATTGAAGCAGTACTATTGATTAGCAGACGATATATAAGTGAAGATGTTCCGATAGAACTTTCCATTGTCATTTGTGCATTTGCAATCATTGCATTTAATACTTGTGGCATGACCCCCATTTCAGGTGCAAGCATCCCTGTGTAAAAGATATCTGACCATTGCCATACAAAAGAGAAGAGAAATATTGTAACCATCATAGGTATGGAATTGGGTAACATAATACGAAATAATGTTTTAAAAGAGCCACAACCATCGACTAAAGCAGCTTCATCTAATTCCTTTGGTAATCCGATGAAAAACTGTCTCATAATAAAGATGTATAAACCATTTTTTAGTGCTGTTCCCGTCAATGATAAAAGCAAAAAAGGCACTATACTATTTATTAAATGCATCCCTCTAAAGTTTACATATAGTGGTATTAAAATTGTTTGTGGGGGTATTACCATAGTTGTAATAACCATTGCAAAAAATATACCTTTAAATTTAAAATTAAATCTCGCAAAGCCATAAGCAATAATTGTGCATGAAAATGTTTGGAAAATAGCATTTATACTTGAAAATGCAAATGAAGTTAAAAATGCATTGGGATAATTCATCATTTTCCAAGCACCAATGATATTATCTAAAGTAAAATGCTTGGGCACATAATGCACAGACTTATCATATAAATCTATTTCACTCATAAATGCATAACTAATTTTGCTTAGTATTGGATATAATATAACAAAACATATTCCAATAACTAATATTCCTCTAATAATAGACCAGAGAAATTCTAAAATCTTATCCTTATTAAACCATTTATTAATTATAACTTTCAAGAATTTCATCCTTTCTAATTATTATAGTAAACGCGTTTTGAAGCTAATAAGGTAAGTATAGCCAAAAAAATGAATACAATGAGAAAATATATCCAAGACATAGCCGCACCATAACCAACCTGTAACTGAACAAAAAATGTTTTCTGAATAGACATTATTACTGCATTATTTGGACTAACAAAAGTATCTATTATTGAATAAAAGGCATTTACAAATACTAAAGGAGTAACCATTGGAAATGTTATTTTCCAAAAGACCTCCCATCCTGTTGCTCCCTCAACCTTGGCAGCTTCGTATAACGATGGGGAAACTGTTTGAAGACCTGCAAGGAAAACTAAAATTTGCACACCGGACATTAGTATTATAGTGTAAAGAGATTGTATCGCTCCATTAATAAAGATTATCATATCGCTTGAAAGCCCGGCATTATAAAATATCTCCTTTAAATCAAATATTTTATATGAGACCTCTCGAAATATTACATTGCCTGCTGTTGCCGCAGCCTTTGAAGCATTTAAGTAATCAGAAAATCCATTATTTAGCATAGCTCCAGATGAAATAATAACTGGCAAGAAAAAAATTAACCTTGAAATAGTTCTCCCTTTAAATTTTTGATTTAAAATATTTGCGGCAAAAAAACTAAATATTAAAATAAGTAGAACATTTGGTACTATTTTCGTTAGTGAGTCTATTAAATTTTGACGAAAATCCGGATTTACATTAAGTGCGGTTATGTAATTTTTAAAGCCAATAAAATTCAAAATATAACCATTACCATTAAATTTAACATCACTAAATGAAAATACTATTGATTGTATCATTGGAATGGCAAGAAAAAATATGAAACCAATAACAAAGGGAGCTATTAAAACATATCCAAACATATTGCGTCTTTCTACAAGTCCTAATTTATGCTTATTTTGTTTCACTGTTAGTTTTCCCTCCCTCTATTACTAAATAGCTATTAGCCTTTATAGTATTGCCATTGTATTGTTTATCACTATTAGTTTTATTTACATATATCCTTTTGCCCTCTCCATAACAAGTTAAAGTAAAGCCTTTTTCAATAACACTATGACCAGTAATACCCGTAGAGGCAGATGTCCCCAATGCCTTATTTAACTCTTGGCTTAGCTTTACTGATATATCAAACCATGCTCTATAATCTGTTGAATAAAGATTATCATAAAAAGAGAATTCCTTCATTTTATTGCTATTTGCATATGTAAAATCAAAATATAGTGAGGAACCACTTTCAAGTGCAGATAATAATGACATTTGAGGGTCATCATTGAAATTAACACTTTCACTTGTATACTCTAAATAAGGTGATAATACCATTTGCAAAAAAGGAATGCTTTCATCAGTTAATATATAGCCCGAAGATTTTGTTGGAAGATTAACTGCATAACTTGTATAAGGTATCAGATAGGAATTAATTCCATCAAGCATTAGCTTGCCACTAAAATCTTGCATTTTATTTGCTACATTACTTATCTCATTAAGCGAATCTTGACGGTTATATTCCTTATCAGATTTTTCATCGGAGTATAAATCCTTTCCCATATATCGTAGCGAAAAACCATCATGCTTTATATTGTTGTAGCTTTTTATAAAACTGTCCACTTCATTTTTAAGTGAATTCATTGACACAACAGGGTATTCATCACTTGCTGACCAATTTGCAGGGTTATAGACAAATTTGAATTGATCATCCTTTAAAAACGATTTTGCTGTATCAAAAAGTGCATTAAACCCATCAAACAGTGTATCATTATAAACATATTGAAAATCAACATCTAAAAAGGCACTAATATTCTTGCTTTTCATATTTTCTATAAAATTTTCATTTTGAACTTTATTTCCAACTTTATTCTCAAAGGTAACCTTGTTGCTGTATTCCGTTTTATAACCACCCTGCATCCATCCAGTGTAGCGAACTGTTAAATTTTTAACATTTTGAGTATAAAACTCATTTATTATTTCTTCGGCCTGATTGTAATTTGTGACAGCTTCGGTAACCTTAGTTGGTATTCCTAAAATAGCTCTTTGATCATCAAGTGCACCTATAAAATTAATAACAAGTGAATTGTTTTGAGTAGTGCGTTTAGTTAATGAATATTTTTCACCAATATATTTACTGTAGGCTACTGCCATTGCAGAATAATTGGCATTATCCTTATCAAAAAACTTATATCTAAGTTTTATATTACCTTGATATCTTTTATTTTGAAATAATCTAATTTTATTAGTTGCTGCACCCATAAAGGTTTCGGCAGAGTCTTTAATAATAAAAGATGAATAAACCTTATTATATCCATCGGTTACCCCTGCAACAGAAGCTTCAATGTTAGCGACTCCATCCCCATCCTCTATTATTGCAAGCATTGCCCCATTATCATTTTTAATACCAAATATAGGCAAGTGAATTTGACTTGGGTAACTAGGATTTTCAAGACGCGGTGTTGCACTATCCAAACCATAAACCCTATCGGAATAGGATGGAAAGTTTGTTTTTTTATTATTTAGATAAATAAGAGCACCCGAGCCGTCCGGAACAAAAATATATCCTTGCTGTGTAGCATCCTGTGCTCCCATAAAGGGTAAAACCTTTATACTTTGCAATGCGATACCTTCCGGAACAACTATCTCTGAGGCCGGAACATTTACAACTAAGTCATCTTTATCTAAGGAATATTCAACTGAAATGTTAAATAGCTCTGGAATTATACTTTCTGCCTCGCTATTTTTATTATTTGCTTCATCGTTAATAAAATCCTGCTCTGTATAACCTCCTTTTTTAAATATTGCTTCCAACTCTTCTTTATAAATATCCGTTACATCGCGAAGCATATAACATGGTTGTTTATCTAATATCGGATAATTAATAATTGTTTTTTCTTTAATATCATCAGCAAGAGAATCTTTATTAATTAAGCTATATCTTCTTTTAACAATTTTTTCATCTTCATCATTAAACATAGGTAATATGCTATTCTCAAATCGTTCCTTTGTTAATATTTGAGGTATAATAAAAACATATTTCTTGCTTCCAAGTGTATAATTTACTTTAAGTTTATCCTTAGAAATTACATATTCTAACTGTCCTAATTTTGCACTATTTAAACCTGAATTTAGCTCTTTTTGTTTACCGCTTTTTGTATAATAAATAATGCTTATTTGGCTTGCAAGTTCTGCCTTTTTATCAGCAGATGCCCTTGTATCGTTATTACGGTTCACAGGGTTTGAAAACCAAACATTACCATTTTTCTTATTAATAACTGCTATTTCAGCATCTTGTGGTATGTATTTTAGTATTAAATTATCGTTTTCAATAGCCGTTATTGATGTACTTATAATATTTTCCTGCGAAATAGCATTTACTGAATCAAATTTTTCCAATAAACCATTTGTAAAATATATCTTGTTTTCCTTTTTTATTACCGTTGCTTGCGAGCAAGAGCTGATTAGAACAGTTTGAAATAAAAAAGCACAAATTATAATAACACTATTAAAGAACCTTTTATTATATTTCATTTTTTTGCTCCTTCGCATTGTTATAGTCTAAGTAGTATTTCTCTAAAAATACTATAAAAATAATCATACATTTGCTCTATAAGATTAATGAAAAGCAATCCTATAAAAATAATAATTCCAATTGAAACAATAGATGCACCTATTGCAAAGATTGTTTTAGAAAATGAAAACTGATGAATAGTTAAGGTAGATGAAAACACTAATAATCCCATCCATATTGTTCCAATAGATAGTATTACTCCGTTTACTGCACCTTCATCAAGAATTAAAATATTAGTTAAAACTGTATATAAAATTCTTGTTAATAGCAATGGGATAATTGCATATCCTATTGACATTACGATATCCTTAAAGCTACCCTCGCCGTCAATTAGAGTAGTAACGCACCAAGATGCAATACACCATAATATTATGGGCCCAATAACCTTGGTTATTTCATCAATAATATTTAATAACTTTACATTATTTGTATTAAATATAAAACCTGAATATTGCTGCATTATAATTGATGATAATATTAGTAAAAAAATGAAAATTAAAGAAGATATAATATTCCCCTTCTTCTCATTCTTCATATCCGAAAAACCAGCAAAAGGCTTAAATATAATTATAAATCCATATTTTAATCCAGAAGATATTGAGGCTTTATGAGCATATGTTTGTTCTTTCATCAACTCTCTTTCCTCCCTGCATTATATATATTCTTCTTGTTTTTAAGAAACTTAAATAAAGAAAAAATCATCCATAGTATTATTAAAATAAAAATTAATATTATTATTGGACCTATATATTTACTCATAGCATTTTTACGAACATACTTAAATGATTTAGATGCAAGCAATCTATCATTAGCAAGTTTAGCATAATCATATGCATCTATATAATTTCCTTCACGGTATGCCGCCTTTGCTATTCCATCATACGCTAAGTCGTTATTGGAATTTAACTGTAATAAACTTCGGCTTAGTTTAATTGTTTCTTGATATTTCCCATCGTAATTAGCTGCAATTAAAGAATTCACCATATTTCCATACTGTGTTAAGCTATATTCTGTAATTGTTCCAAGCTGACCATCTAAAACAATCATTTTATCCTCAAATTTGCATAGTGCCACAGGATTTCTCGTTGTGCCCTCAACATCTCCCTTTGTTCCAAAAACATAAAGCATATTCCCATCAGAATCATAAGTGAAGACCTTGCAACGTTTATTGTCTAAAACACTATAAATACCATAGTTTTGTGCAACTATATCACAAAGCTTTGAAGGCCCATCGTTAAGGTTAAATGATACATCCCCAACTGGTGGTCTAAACCCAGTTCTTCTTAAAATATCTACCCCTGTCATATTTAATTTTCTTATTGGTGTTCCACGCGGATCAGATGAACGCGAATTAATAGCACCTACTATCAAATCTGCCTCTAAAGAATCTGTTGTAACCATTAAAAACCCATCTTTATCTAAAGTTATTGAATTATATTCTGTAGGAACAAAGGATTTCATTCTTTCTCGCATTTCTTTAGATGCGAAACGCTTAAAAATAATTTCTGTAAGGGAAGGAGTAACCAAGGCTGCCCCAAGAAATGAAGAGAATTTGCCATCAATATCAAACTCTATAAGACCTCTATTTTCATTTTTTGCTATAACATATATTCTTTTCGCATTATCAACAGCTAATTTTATTGGTTGATAAACAAAGTCTTCACTAAAAAGCTCTGATTTTGGTTCGCTTATAACTCTTTTAACATTTAGGTCAGTTGTCAATTCAATAATTCTTTTGTTACCAGTGTCAGCAATGTACAACATATCATCAGGTGTAATAAATAAACCTTCTGGGTTTTTAAATGGGGAAACCTTACTATCAATAACAACTTCTTTAACCTCTTTAATTTTATTGTATAACGAATTATAAATTAAGAGTATAGAATTAGATTTATCAATTATATATATATTTCTATTACTATCTGTAGCCATATCGGTATAATTAGGCATCAAAAGTTGATTGCTCTGCTGTATTGCGATAAAATTACTTGGCAAATATGCTTGCGGTCCCATTACCGTTTTGTATTGATAAGAGGGTACATAGTTTTTATAAGGTGCAAATGCATAAACATTTCCACTAATACACGAACACATAATAAGGGTAATCAGTAAAGAAATAAACTTTCGCTTCATATTTTTATTCTCCCCCTATTCTTTTACGCCAGCAGAAGTCATAGTTTGAATAATATTATTCTGTGTTATAATAAAGGTAATAATTGGAACACTCATCATTATAAGCGTAACAGCTGAACCGATTCCAACACGAGCTATACCACCCAATATTATTTGATTTAGAGCATATGTTAGAGTTTTTAGTTCCTCTTTAAATATAAATGTTCCTCCTGTTGCATTCCACAATGATTGCATAGAAAAAATAATGAGAGTAAGCCATGCCGGTTTAACCATTGGCATAACTATTTTAAAAAAAATCCCCAGTTCTCCCGCTCCCTCAATCTTAGCTGATTCAATAAGTGAATCATGCACACTTGCCATAAACTGTTTCATTAAAAACAAACCAAGTGGCATTGCTAAGGCAGGTAAAATAATAGCTAAATATGTATCTATTAAGTGTAGTTTCACCATAATAATATAGTTGGGTATTGCTGTAACAACTCCAGAAAACATTAATGTTATTATAACAATACTAAAAAATAACCTCTGTCCAGGAAATTTATGCTTTTCAAGTACATAAGCTGCAAGTGATGCTATTAATACATGCCCCGTCGTTCCGGCTACTGTAATGAATACAGTATTAAATATATAACGTGAAAACGGTACCCATGAGCTATTCATCAAAACAAACAAATCTCTAAAATTGTCCAAGGATGGATTGATTACGAAAAAACGCGGTGGGAAAATAAAAAGTTCATCAATTGGCTTAAATGCATTACTTATAGCATAAATAAGAGGTAATACCATAAATGCACCTACGCATAATAAGATGGCATAAATACCAATATCACCACCAAGTGAGCGGTTAGGTTTGCGTTTATTTATGTGTAACCTCATCCTTAAGTTCATAGCTAAACATTCCTTTCAGGTGAAACTCTTTTTTCAACTATCGACCAACAAATTTTAATAGCCACTGTACAAACTTATTGGTAAATATCATAATAGCAAATAAAATAGTTGCAATAGCCGAAGCATAGCCCATCTCAAAACGAACATAACCATAATCTTGCAAATGGTTTACCACAGTATGTGCTGCATATTCAGTAGATGGCAAACCGCAAAGTTGTACTGTTACATCACTAACGGCAAAAGCAGCTGTAATAGACATTACAGCTCCAAACATAAGCTGAGGTTTTATAGATGGAAGAGTTATATACCAAAGTTCCTGCCACCGATTTCTAATTCCATCCACCATCCCTGCTTCATATAAGCTCTTGTCAATTGTTTGAAAACCAGCAACAAAGGCAAGAAATCCGGCACCCAAACTCATCCAAATAACTACAATAATAACTACTGTCATCATATACTTTGGATCTGTTAACCATTGTATAGGCTCATTTATAAAATTTAGTTTCATTAAAAATCCATTCATATACCCATAGGCATCTCCGCTAAATAACACTGCCCATATTACATAAGCAGCCCCCGATATAGATGGAGCATAGAAAATCAAAACCATAATTCCACGCATCAATGGTCTTAGTTCGTTAATAAGCCAAGCAAATATTAGAGACGCAAGGTATCCTAAAGGTCCCGATACTAATGCTATAATTAATGTATTTTTTAATGCAATCGGAAATATTTCATCAACTAAAAACAAATTTATATAATTTGTGGCACCTTTAAACTGTGCCGGCTGAATTATATTATAATATGTAAAGCTATAATATATTGAGATGATAACGGGTAACAGAACAAATGTAAAAAACAATACAGCATACGGTGATAATAAAAGGTAGGATTTCCAACTTTTTAATATATCCTTGCATACATCACTCAAATATTTTATTAACCAATGTCGTCTATTTAATGAGGTAGTTTTCATATAATCATCCATTCCATAAATGTTAGAAAAATATATACCTTTAAGATGTTGGCAATCCAAATTCCTTGCGTTTAGCTGTAATCTCATCATTAATGTTTTTCACATAATCATATAAGGTTTCCCGAGAATCACTTCCATTATAAACTACAGAACGAAAAGCATTATCTAAATGTCTTGGAGTAAAATAACTTCCGGGAATTTGTGGTACACCTTTTATGCTTTTCCATTGAAGCAACAAACTCTGATATTCTTTGTAAGACCACGGGAGTTGGCTAAACGCCTCTAAATTAGCAGTTGGATAACGTGCTGCCGCTCCCATTAAGCTTTCCATTTCTCTTCCATATTGAACCTGTGTTTGAGTATTAGTCCACCACTTCATAACTTCCCAACTATTCTCTTTTTCTTTTGAAGAAGACATTAGCATACAGCTTAGTCCTCCTGAAGCCACTGTTCTATTTATTGTTCCATCCGGTTGCTTTATTCCGGGAACCGGTGCAAAATCCCAAAGACCACGAATTTCCGGAGCAAAAACAGAAAGCATATTATACATACTATAATCTTGTATTCCAATCGGTACCTCACCTATTCTAAAACGATTAGCAAAATCCGCAACAACTGGCAACTTATAATTTGAATAAAGTTCTGTCCACATTCTAAAAGCATTTATACCTTTTTCCTCATTGATTCGCGAATAAGTGTTATCCTTTGAGTATAAATCTCCACCAATTTGATAAAGCAATGTATAAAAAGTATATGGACCAATTCCTGGGGTATTAGGAAGTGAAACAGGCATATAGAAATTCATATGATTTTTTTGCAGTATTGGCAAAATATTATAAATATCTTCCCAAGTTTGAGGAATATTTATTCCAAGTTCATATAAAATATCTTTTCTGTAAAAAAGCATTGGAAAGGTTGTGGTTTCAGGTAAAGCAAATATTCCGTCATTAAATGTATATGCAATAAAGGATTGAGGATTAAACCGTTTTTTAATGCTATCAAAATCTTCAAATTTAGCTAAATTAACAACTGCACCTCTTAATGCATAGTTCATTGGCTCACTTTCACCAACCTGTAATGATACATCAGGTCCTATTCCGGCAACAACTGCGGGTAATAATGAACCCGGCTGTACCAATCTCAAATTAACAGGAATATGATTTATTGGAGTAAAGGACTCATCTATAAGATTTTTTATTATCTGTGCTTGATCGCGACCCGTTGAAATCCAAACACTGATGGCTGACTTCGCATCCTCGACATTGCCAATAGAGTTATAATCCTCTGTAAATGAATAAATAAACATTTTAAATTCATGAAGCATTTTACCAAAAATATTCACATCAGGTTCCGGAAGCTTTGCTTCGGAACCATATAAAACTATATAATCAAGTTCTAAGGGTTGCTCACTGGCAGTTAATAGCCATGAACTTAGTGCTGTTATATTATCCTTAAAGGTACTAAATCTTTCAGGTATTGTATCCGGACGCTCATAAAAATCAGAAAGTTGATAAGCAATTCTTTCAAGTATTGCAGTATTACTACCTTTTTTTCCTGTTATAGCAACTAAATCTTTAATTATAGAGTATAGAATTTCACTTTGGTCTTTTAATATTTTAATTTCATTTGGTAAAACTTTGTTCAGCTTATAATCTGCATAAATGTCCGGATTTGTTCCGGTTATCATTAATATTTTTCTGTATACATAATTTATTTGATAAACACTTTCCTCAGTACTTCTAATAATGGATGCCATATTCCCCAAGTTCACCTCTAAGGTAAGAGTATGCTCCCCTTCACTTAAATAAAAGAAATAAGGCTCATTATCTTTATTTGAAAAAATTTTATTAGCCCATTCATTTGCATAGCTAAATTCGATATTATTCATTTCGGCAAATGGAACAACACCATCAAGGTAAAGCTTGCGAGACACTATACCTCCACTGATAAAATTTTGTCGCTCCTTCAGTGCAATTTTATACAAACCCGCCTTATTAACATTAAACTTCCACGATATTTTTTGCCCTGCTATTTTCCAGTTTACCCCACCAATAGTATTAAGACTAATTTTTGAGCCTTTATATGGCGAGGTTGCAGGAGATGTTCTATCGCTTATTGGATATAATGTGGGGTCGCTTTTTTCATCTGCTTTTTCTGCTTCAAAGTATAAATACTCATCCTTTACTTCTTGCAATTGCTTTTGCTCATACTCAGTTTTCACCTGCTCGTATGGCTTTGGGACATCAACCTTAGTTAGCCTAATTCGTCCTAAAATAACTTGCTCACGAACAGCAACTAATTTAATGCTATTTTCACCTTTATTAAGCTTAAATAAAAAGGGTTCTTGATAATAACCTAAATAGTCCTCTGCTACCTTAGTCATCCACTTTGGGCTTTCAATTTGTGATGGGCGTATATCATTATTACGATTATCCTGATATATGGATCCATTATCTTTGTATATTCTTTCTAAGTTAATATGAGATGCACTTTCAAACGGAATTTCGTCATTTATATAAAGTTCTCTTTCTATAGAGTTTCCTCTACCTGCAATAGGATAATAATCAATAACTATATTATACAAAGTGTCTTTATCTACATAAATTTTCCACTCTAAAAAACTACCTTCGGGAGTATCTATACACTTACCATTGTAACCTTCATAATTGTCAATAATTTTAATGCTTTCACTTTTTGCTGATATATCCTCAGCAGAAAGGATAATTTCCTTTTCTCCAAAATTATATGATTTTATTTTATCGTAATATTCAGAGTAGCTAATATTCTTAACAAAATTTGCATCTTTTTCATTGCTATCTATAGAATTAGGCAGTGTTGCAGCCTTTGCTATTGCCATCTGCGATACAAATAAACAAACGAAAATAATGCATAC
>CAZFQD010000038.1:0-16756 GCA_964520885.1 uncultured Oscillospiraceae bacterium
CACAGTGAATTACAGTTATCTTGTGTAAATGGGAATAGTGTATCTAAAGTTTTGCAATCGTTACAGCCATTTGTCCACTTAATACAATTGTCAGGATGCACACACCTCCCGGTAAAAATCCAAGGGTCATGTATTGATAATATTGAAGGCTTAGAACCGCATAGCTCAATTAGCGAAAATAAAGGTATCTTTGTATTATGAATTAAATGATAATGAACTAAATCTGCATTAATATATTCTTTTTCATTTAATAAAATATTTGATGTTAATGATAATTGAGAATGAACAGAAAGAATTTCATGTTCATATTTTAATAATTTATTCTCTATTTTAATACCCTCATTATCAAAAAAATCAATAACATTCTTATCGTTAGACATTTTATTAACGACAATCTGTTTTGCAGAATGTATAGTGTTTTCATTAATAAATTTTTGAAGGTCATAACCATTAAATCTTCTTCCAGCTAAATCAACATTATTAATTTCAAGAATATTTAACGATTTAATATGCTTAGCATTTTTCATATTTATGCACCCTTAATAATTCGTTTAACTTTTAGAATAAATTTTTTTAACATAAATACAATCCCTTTTTCTTTTAACATTCTAATGTATCTCATAACAAATCTAAAAGGTCTTGTATATACCCAAGAAGGACTATGCATTAAATTTAGGCAGTTTGGACAAAAGGTATTTTCGTTATTGTATTTACCATATTTTAAATTAATATTATCAATATATATTTCGCATAATAAAGAAATCTCTATGTCAAAATGTTTATATTTTTCATCATTTAACAAGTATGTTAAAATATTTTTTATTCCTTTTATGCTTTTTTCGGTATTATATGCGGCTGAATTTTCATCAGTATTTACAATAGTTAAAGCTTCATCTATTCCAAATAATTGTTCATTTTTAAGCAACTCTAACCAATAGCAAGTATCTTCGCCTATTTTTAGATTTTCATTAAATTTAACACCACTATTTATTAAAAACTCTTTTTTTATCATTACTGTAGGTGTTGCAATTGGACAATTATAAATAAACTCAGGTATTACAATTCCTTTTTTAATTCCAGAATGTATAATATCTTCTCTTTTGGAACTTTTCCTTAAATATGAAGTGTGAGAAATATTTGAACCCCTAATAATCATTTCAAATAATTGTTTTTTAATTTTATCATTAACAAAACTATCATCTGAATCTAAAAAAACTATATATTCACCACTTGAATTGCCAATACCAATATTTCTTGCTGACGCAGGACCTAAATTCTTTTCTAAATTTATTAATTTAATTCGCTCATCATTATTAATGTATTCTTTTATTATTTCAATGTTTTCTGTTGAACAATCGTTTACAAGTATAATTTCTAAATATTTATGTGTTTGAGTCAAAACAGATTCTATTGCATTTTTAAGTTTATCAATGCGATTATAAAAAGGTATTATTACAGAAACTTTAGTTTCTTTCATTTTCTCGATTATTATATACTTTTCATTTAATAATATCTTCTGTTTTTGTTCAAAACAATAATTTTTTGTTTGTTCATAAGGAGTTGTTTCTAAAAAAGATATCATCTCATCATAAAAATTATATTCACTACCTTCAAGTCTAATTTTATCATTTGTAGATAATGCATCTATCATTTCTATCCATATTTTATTCCCCTCAGTTAAAACCTTTGGATTACAATTGGTTGCTTGCTTACTATGTAGTCTTGTAATAACTAAAACATCAGGCATATGAACAAATCTATACCTTTTTTTTATCATTCGTAGCCACATTTCATAATCCTGAGTGCATCTAAGTTCCTCATTAAACAGACCAACATCATCAAATATTTTTTTATTTACTAATAAAGTAAGCCCATTAATACATCCTCTATACAAGGCATATTCCTGTTTTTTAGTTAACATTTCATGATTATGAATAACTGGTTGATAAATTGGTTCGCTATTTTCATCAATAAATTTATAATTTGAGTAAAGAATTGTATTTTTATCATCTAAACTTGATAATAATTCTATTTGTTTTTCTATCTTTTCAGGCATATAAATATCATCATGACTAAGCCATGAAAAATATTCACCTGTCATTTCTTTAATGCCTAAATTAAGGGCGGTTGATACTCCGCCATTTTCTTTTTTAAAGTATCTTATTTTATTACCATAAGATAAAGCAATCTTATCTGTTTCATCCGTGCTACCGTCATTTACAACAATAATTTCAATGTTATCGTATGTTTGGGCTAATGCACTGTCAATTGCTTCTTTCATATAGATAGCACCATTATACACTGGTATTACTATTGATACCTTAGGATTAATTGTTGTTGAATTTTTTTTAATATTTTGTGTTTCCTTTGTTTTCATTCTTTTCTCCCAAAATTAAAAATTCTTAATATATTTCAATAATTTTTTGTTTTTTATTTTCCATTTATCAACGAAATATTTCCCTTTATGTTCAAATAATAATTTATGTTCTTTGGAACCGCTCTTAGTTGTTTGATGTGGCAAATGCTCAACTCCAAGATATGGGCAATAAATTATCTTTTTCCCTGCATCTCTGATTTTCAGTGATATATCAGTATCTTCATAACAAGTAGGGTCATAATTTATATCAAATCCCTTTATTTTTTCAAATAATTTTTTGGTAATTATTAAACCTCCTGAACCTAAATATCCAATGTCTTGACGATATAAATATTTTGGAGGCATATATCTAAATGGAAAACTATCAACAATATGCTCAGCATAACCATTTTTATTAAACCAACCTGCCGCCCATCCAATTGCACCTACATTTTTATCTAATATTGTTAAATAATTATCTAACCAATATTCATATATTGCCCATTGGTCACTATCTAAAAAGATTATGTATTCACCTTTTGCAATACTAACTCCCAAATTTCTACCAGATGCACAACCGTTTTTCTCGTTTCTAATTATTTTTATCTTACTACTGTATTGCTCAACTAACATTTCATATGAACCGTCAGCACTTTGATTGTCTACAATAATTATTTCATAATTATATCTATTATTATATAACAATAAACTATCAATACACTTATTTATAATATTCTTATTATTATAGTTTAAAATTATTATAGAAAGATTGTTTTTAAACTTTTCAGATACATCTTGTAGATTATGTATTTTATTAATACATTTATTACACCAATATTCTTTATTCTCTTCACTCTCGAGTTTTTCATTTTTTTCTTTAATTATTTGAACATTTTTGTAATAATTAATAACATTATACTTTTCTAAATTTTCAATATTTTCATCGAGAATAATAATTGTATTCTTATTTAACATTTTAGTTATTTTTATTAATAACATATTATTAATTTTCTTATGAATATTTAGTGGCAAGCTTATATTTTTTTCTTTTCTATTATCTTGTTCAAAAAAATAATTTACTGTAAACCCCATTTCATTGAATGTTCTTGCGTATTGAGAAAAAAGGTTTAGAGATTTGTTGAAATAATATGATTGTTTTGAAAATATAAATATCTTCTTATTTTCTTTAATCACTAAACTTTTATTAATATAATAAGATATAAAGTTTAATATCTTTACACCTACTTTTTTTATAACTCCAAAAAAACCATATCTTTTAAATAAAGATAGTATTTTCATAACTTAGCACACCTGCCTCACTACCAGTTCATTATTATGCTTTTCACCTTATTGTTCCAAGAATTTTCTAAAGCAACATTTTTTAACTTTTTTATAAATTCGACATCATCTCTTAATAAAATAGCTTGGTCAATTTTATCAATAAACTCTTCGTATGTATTGCCGATAAACACTTGCTCAACAGCTATACATTCAGGCATTGCAGTGCAAACTGAGGGTTTTCCCGCCGCCAAATATTCAAATAGTTTGACAGGCGAGGTGGAAAGGGTGATTTCATTAACTTTAAATGGAATTATGCAAATATCAAATGCTGTAATATATGAACTTAATTCAGAATATTTTTTAGGACCTAAAAAGTGAAGATTTTTAAGTTTTGTGATTTTACTATTAGCAAATGCTTTGTCGTATTCCCAGCCAATTAATACAAAATTATAATTTGGACGATGGACAGCTAAATAACCCATTAAATCGTAATCAAACCAATTTGCCAAAGCTCCAAAGTAGCCTATTATTGGCTTACCCTCATCAACTATCTTTCTAATATCATAAAGTTGTTTATAACTATCGCTTTGCACTTGCCAATGCTCATATTCAACACCATTACAAGCAAAAATACTATTATTTTTTGATTTTCTTATTTTATTGACCTTATCATAAAGAATTTTTGCTGAACTAACAATAATATTATCAGTGTCTTTTATTAATTTTGAATGCATTTTTAAAAAGCTTTTTGGAATTTTTGTGCCTGAAATTTCCGATGATATTTCATCAATATATTCATATAATACAGTAAAACCTTGCTTTTTAAATGACATTAAATAATTATACGAAGTATATAGATTTGTTGAGCAATTGTGAATTACTTTCTTTTTGTTAAAGCTTTTAAGTTCTTTTTTTAAAATAAACATTAAAATTGGATTATCAATATCAATTAGATATAAATTGTTTTCAATGCATGAAAAGAGCTCTTTTTGCTTATCTCTAAAAGAATTTTTTGCATAAAAAACAAGCACTCCACTTCTTGCTAAGTTTAATGCTATATGTTGTGCTCTTTGAAATGACCCAGCATTCCATCCAAATCTAAAACAAAAAATGTCTACAAAATCATACTTTGAATTTTCAATTATTATTCTGCATTGCTCTCTAATTTTTTTAATTATAAACATAGACTTAACTGTATTTAATATTTTGAGAAGAAAAAATATGATTAATCTTAAATAATATGATACATTTGTTTTAGTAAATGCTTTAATCATTAGAATTTTACCTACCATTAATTTTTCAACTCCAAAGCTAAATTTACCAAATGCATTATATTATAAATAATGATTATTGTCAAATTTATTATCTTAATTTTTTAGCATTTGAATTGGATTTAACATTATTCCGTCTTTTACCATTTCAAAATGAAGATGTGGTTCATCCAATGCCTCAAATACATTAGTTTCACCCAATTTACCTATAATATCTCCTGCAAAAACTGTTTGTCCCTTTTTTACAAAAGTGTCTTTATTTAAACCACAATAAACAGTTTTTATGCCATCGCTATGCAAAATAATTATTGTAATACCTTTTAACTCATCTAAATAAATTTCTTCTATAGTTCCATCTGCTGAGGCAATTATTTCTTGACCAATAGCCCCATTAATATCAATACCATTATGAGTTCTCCAATCATTCATAGTTTTTGAAAAAATCAAGGTGTCAGCTGAAAAATATTTTGAAATACTGCCTACTAATGGCATATGATAAACTAAAACTTTTGGTTTTGATGATGAGCTTTGATTTGAAGAAATTGATGATATTTCTTCATTAATTAGACTATTAGCGTTATTTTCTTTAATTCCCTCTTGGGGATTTATAACTTGCTGGTTATTATTTTCATCCTCAATAGTTTTGCTCGGCTCGCTTGTTAATGCAATTTTACTCCATTCATCATCATTAATTTCACTTAAAACATTTTGTATTGAAAGATATCCTACTGTTCCTACAGCTGCTACACAAAGCATTAACACAAAATAAAAGCCTCTTCCCTTTAAAAAATTAATTATATTTTTTTTCTTTTTTGGATAATATCCTTTCATTCTAATAATCATTCCTTTCTTGCTTTATTTTTATTTTTCTCAAATATAATATCTCTAACAATATTTTCGTCTTAATGCAAAGGTTTTATTCAAAAAAATATAATCATTTTTTACAATTAGATTGTTAAAGAAATAACAATATTTATGATTTACCACAAAATTTTTTTTGATAATTGACTTATATATTAATCACCTATATAATTAATATATAAATTAACATTTTGGAGGTATTTAAATGAATAGGGTTTTTAATTTTTCTGCTGGTCCTTCTGTGTTGCCTGTTGAGGTTCTAAAAAAAGCATCCAATGAAATGCTTAATTTTGGTGATAGCGGTATGTCAGTTATGGAAATGAGCCATCGTTCAAAAGTTTTTATGTCAATTATAGATGATTGCGAAAAACTTTTGAGAGAGTTAATGAATATTCCTGACAATTACAAAGTTTTATTTTTGCAAGGGGGTGCATCTTCTCAATTCTCTATGATTCCATTGAATTTATTAAAAAATGGCAAGGCTGACTATGTTATTACCGGAGCATGGGCAAAAAAGGCATATTCAGAAGCTAAGAGATACGGAAATATTAATGTTATTGCTTCCTCAGATGATAAAACCTTTAATTATATTCCTGAATTAGATAAATCAAAATTTGATAGTAGTGCTGATTATTTTTACATTTGTCAAAACAACACTATTTATGGAACGAGATGGACTTCTTTACCAGATACAAAAGGTGTTCCAATTGTATCAGATATGTCCTCGTGTATTTTATCCGAAGTTGTTGATATTTCTAAATACGGTGTAATTTTTGCTGGTGCTCAAAAAAATATGGGTCCTGCAGGTCTTACAGTAGTTATTATCCGTGAGGATTTATTAGGTTTTCAAATGGATAATACTCCAACAATGTTTAAATATAACATTCATGTTGAAAATGGTTCTATGTATAATACTCCTCCAACCTATGCAATTTACATATGCAAATTAGTGCTTGAATGGTTAAAGGATTTGGGTAGTATTCCTGCTATGCAAAAAATTAATGAAAAAAAAGCAAGTTTAATTTATGATTATCTTGATAATTCAAAACTTTTCAATGCCACAGTTTTTGGAAAAGACCGTTCACTTATGAACATTCCTTTTGTAACAGGAAATGATGAGATAGATGATAAATTTGTTAAGACTGCTACAAAAGTAGGTTTTGTTAATCTTAAAGGACACCGCTCTGTTGGTGGAATGAGAGCAAGTATTTATAATGCTATGCCAATTGAAGGTGTAGAGGCTCTAATTGCCTTGATGAAAAAATTTGAAAAAGAAAATTCTTAAAAAAGATGTTGGATATTGAAAATTGGAAATGAAAGGATAAAAAAATATGTTTAATATTAATCAACTTAATAAAATATCTTCTCTTGGAATTAAAAAATTAGATAAGGAACTCTTTTGTTGCGATGGCACATCAAATGAACCTGATGGTATTTTAGTTCGTTCTGCATCGTTGCACGAAATGGAACTTCCAGCTTGTTTAAAAGCAATAGCAAGAGCTGGTGCTGGAGTAAACAACATTCCTATTGATAAATGCTCTGAAGCCGGTATTGTTGTATTTAACACTCCGGGTGCTAATGCCAATGCAGTTAAAGAATTAGTTATTACTTCGCTATTCTTAACTTCAAGAAAAATAATAGCAGGTATAGACTGGGCTAAGACTTTAAAAGGCAAGGGTGTCGAAGTTGCCAAACTTGTTGAAAAAGGCAAGAGTGAATTTGCTGGACCAGAAATAAAAGAAAAAAAATTAGGCGTTATTGGTTTAGGTGCTATTGGAGTTATGGTTGCCAATGCCGCATACCATTTAGGTATGGATGTTTACGGTTTTGACCCTTTTATCTCAGTTGATTCTGCTTGGGGATTATCAAGATTTGTTCATAAATCAAAATCAAATAATGATATATTTGAAAACTGCGATTACATTACAATTCATATTCCACTTAATGATGAAACAAAAGCGATTATTAATTCAACCTCAATTGCAACTATGAAAAAGGGTGTTCGCATACTAAATTTTTCAAGAGGCGGATTAGTTAATAATGATGATATTATTAATGCTCTTGAACAAGGCAAAGTTGGCTGTTATATTACTGATTTTCCAGCAGATGAACTATTAGATGTAAAAAATTTAATTGCAATTCCTCATTTAGGAGCTTCTACTCCAGAATCTGAAAACAATTGTGCAGTAATGGCTTGTGACCAAATTTCTGATTTTTTAATCAATGGCAATATAAAAAATTCAGTGAATTTTCCAAATGTTGAACTTGCCCCATCAGAAAAAAAACGATTAAGTATTATTCATAAAAACATACCTAATATGTTAAGCCAAATTTCATTTGTTTTAGGAAACGAGGGTGTAAATATTGAAGATATGCTTAACAAATCCAAAGGGCCGTTTGCTTATACTTTAATTGATATTGAGAGTGATATTCCGGATAATACTTTAGATAAGTTAAACTCCATTGAAGGTGTTATAAAAGTAAGAGTTATCTAATAAGTTTTAAATATTTGCTTGTTTATTTTTTTTATTAAAAATATTGTATTTATTATAAAGTTATGTTAAATTATAAATGTTGATATAAAATCTATGAGCAAATAATGTTTTTGCTAAAAAGGAAAAGAATATGAAATATATAGTTGTTTTAGGGGACGGAATGGCAGATGAACCCGTTGAGGCTTTAAATGGCAAAACCCCACTTGAAGTAGCCTTTAAGCCAAATATAGATTATTTGGCTCAAAATGGTGAGGTTGGGTTAGTAAAAACCATTCCACAAGGTATGCCTTGCGGAAGTGATACTGCCAATCTTTCAGTTATGGGTTATGATATCAGAAAATATTATACAGGACGGTCTCCATTAGAGGCAGTTAGTATGGGAATTAATTTAAAGGATACCGATGTAACATTTAGATGTAATTTAGTTACCCTTTCTGATGATAAAGATTACATTAATAAGACTATGATTGACTATAGTTCTGATGAAATTTCAACTGTGGAAGCCGATGAATTAATTAAATGTGTTAATAAACATTTTGCAAATGATAAATTTCTTTATTATACCGGAATTAGTTATCGTCATTGTTTAGTATGGGATAAAGGAAAAACTGATTTTGTTTTTACCCCTCCTCACGACATTTTAGAAAAAAAGATTACAAACTACCTTCCAAAAGGAAAATATAGCGAGCTTTTATACAAAATGATGCTAAAAAGTTATGATATTTTAAAAGTTCACCCTATTAATATTGAAAGAGAAAAAAGAGGATTAAGACCCGCTAATTCAATTTGGCTATGGGGACAAGGGAAAAAGCCCATTCTACCCTCCTTTTTCGAAAAATATGGAGTGAAAGGTGCTGTCATTTCTGCTGTTGATTTAATCAAAGGCATTGGAATTTGTGGAGGTTTAAAGGTTTATGAAGTTGAAGGTGCAACAGGCAATATAAACACAAACTTCAAGGGCAAAGCTGATGCTGTTTTAGGTGCTTTAAAGGATGGATATGATTTTGTATATCTTCACATTGAAGCTCCTGATGAATGTGGTCATAGATATGAAATTGATAACAAAGTAAAATCTATTGAGTTAATTGATAACTTAGTTGTAAAAACTTTATTAGATGGTTTAAAAAATATGGGGGATTACAGCATTTTAGTTCTACCCGACCATCCTACACCATTAAACCTTAGAACGCATACGAGCGACCCAGTACCATATGTATTATTCAGGAGCAATAAAAAAATATCTTCAAATATAACAGGTTACGATGAAAACAAAGCAAAATCAACTGGTATTTATATTGATGAGGGATTTACTTTATTAGACAAATTTTTAAAAAGCCAGTGAAAAAAGAGCTGAATTTTCAGCTCTTTTTTTTATAAATATAATCAAAAACTACTTATCATCTAATTCCAACAATGGAATACTTCCTAAAAGTGGTAGTTTAGAAATAAAAGCCACCTTCTCAGGGGATTTAATTCTTGAATCAGTGGTTTCAATTAAAAATATAATTGCAAAACCAAATAACAAACCAAAAACAATTGCAAACAATACATTCATAGTAAAATTAGGTCTTACAGGAACATTATTTATTGATGCTTTTTCAATGATTTTTGAAAAATGAGTATCAGTATCTGAAACTGATGTAAGATATTTATCGAAAACCTCCACAAAAGATTCTGATATTGCATTTGCTAACTTTGCTGTCATTTCAACTGAACCGTCCTCAACAGTTATTGAAAGTATTCTCGTATCAACATTAGAACTAACAATAACATTTTTACTCAATGTTAATATAGAATATAATTTTTTATAATCTAATTTGTCTATCGCTTTTTGCAAAACTTTTTTGCTCTTTGCAATTCCAATACTATCTTTATTTAAAATAGCACTTGCTTCAATATCTGCTAAGTTAATGTTCTCATTAGTTTTGCTTTTCAATATTAAAACTTTAGTTGTTGCTGAATAGACTGGTTCCATAAAATAAAAAGTATAAATTGCAGAAAAAATTCCTGAAACCAAACCACATACTAATATAACCCACCATAGTTTTAGCATTAAGAAAAATATTAATCGCTTAACATTGTTTGGGTTTTCATTCACAATAATATTTTCCGCTTTAATAGAATTATTTATTTCATCTTCAGTAATTATATCTTCAGAAGAAATAATTTCCCATTCATCTTGGTCAATTATTATTTCTTGCCCAGTTTGCTCATCAATAAAATAATATTCCAAATCTTCTTGACTATTGTTCAATTAAAAACACCCCCTCTATTAAAAAAATATAAGTTTTTACTCAATAATTAAATGTATTTGATATATGTGTTTTGATATTAATATTCATTTTTAATCCTCCAATTATTTTATTAAATTTGCTCCTAATATATGAAGTAAATGTTCAAATTGTAAACCATCATTAATTTTTGAACCGGATTTTAGCGTATTAAGAATAGTTGAATAAACAAAATTTGTGCTAATTTCAAGTGCTACAGATAAAGGAAAATCATTAAGCACAGCTCCACATAAAACACTCGCAAATAAATCCCCTGTTCCGCTTAAATTAATTGTTATTTTTTTTGTTTTATTTGAAAAATATGACCCAATAATTTTGTCATAGGCATAATTATATATATATCCCCCATTTTCAACTCCTGTAATAACTGAATATCTTGGTCCATTTTCGCACAATCTCCTAAGCCAAGAGTTGACTTGTTGTTCACTAATTCCTTCTTTTGGATAATTCTCATCTAATAAAATTGCCGCTTCAGTTAAATTTGGAGTTATTATATCTGCAACAGCTATTAACTTTTTCATAGATTGGCACATACTTTTAGTGTATGTTCTATATACCCTTCCGTTATCTCCCATAACAGGGTCAATTAATTTTATTGCTTTTGCACCAAAAAAGGCAATAAAATTTAAAACTAAATCAATCTGCTTTTCTGAACCTAAAAATCCACTATAAATACAAGAAAAATTTACTCGTAATCTTTTCCAATGTTCAATAGTTTTTTTCATAGAATCAGAAAGATCTAAAAAATTAAAACCTGTAAACCCTGTATGAGTTGATAAAACTGCCGTAGGAAGAGGACAAACCTCAATATTCATAGAAGATAATACTGGAATTGCTATTGATAACGAGCATTTCCCATATCCTGATAAATCCTGAATTGCCGCTACTCTTTTGATTGAAATCATTTTTTTCTAACCTTTCTATCTATAAAAGATATTTGGTCAATTCATTACAATCTAAATATTCATATTGATTCAAAAAGTTCTTTAATAAGTTGACAATTATTAAAACTCCGCCCATACTATCACTTTCAATATTTAATGGTAGAATTGGGTCGTGAAGTGAAAGTCTTAATAAAAACCAACCATCCCCATTTTCTTTGTTAAAGTTTACTTTAACTCCTTCATAATTGTTAGGCTCAATAGAAAAATCCTTGTTTTTACAATATATAAGCAGGTCATTTAATACCTTTTGCCCATATTGTTTAAAATCATTAGTTAATATTTTGATTCTAAACTCTTTTGCCTCTAAAGGCTCTATTAAATCAATAATCAATGAAGAAAGAGTCTTGCCTTTTTCTCTAAGCATTGACAAAGCAATAAGCAACTTAACTATCAAATATGCTCCATCATCTAAAAAATAGTTTTCAAAAAAAGCACAATGTCCGCTTGTTTCAATGGCAATTGGCGTTTCCACTCCAATATTATTTAGCCTAATTGCTTCATTGATAACATTTTTATAGCCTCTTTTAAAACGATGATGCTTTCCGCCTAAGTTTTTTTCAATAAATTCATTTAAGCCACTTGAAGTAATAGAGTCGGTTACAATTGTTGCCCCTTTATTTTTCTCTAAAATTATTGCCGATATTAATGCAATTAACTTGTTTTTATTAATCTCTTTGCCATTCTCGTCAACTATTGCGGCTCTATCCACATCTGTATCAAAAATAATTCCCAAATCAGCATTGTTTTTTATTACACATTGTGAAATAGACTTCATAGCTTGTTCGTTTTCAGGGTTTGGAATATGATTGGGAAAGTTTCCGTCAGGTTCCAAAAATTGGCTACCTTCAATATTTGCACCTAAAGGTTTTAACACTAAATTTGCAAAAAAACCTCCTGCCCCATTACCAGCATCTACGACTATTTTCAAACCGCTAAGAGGTAAAACTCTATTAGTTTCTTTAATAACTTTTTCACATAATAATTTGCTGTAAATTTTTATATATTCAAATTGTTTTATTTTTCCTTCTACAAAAGAAACAACTTTTTTCTCTTGGCTGGCATTTGTTAATATCTCTTCAATATCCTTACTGTCAAGACCACCCTCTTTAGTGAAGAATTTAAACCCATTTCTATTAAAAGGAAGATGGCTTGCTGTTATTTGAATACTGCCATCACAAAAAAGAGTGTCCACACAGGTCATAAACATAGCAGGAGTACTTATTAATCCACAATCAAATATTTCACAGCCTGCTTCTTTAATGCCAAAAATTAAATTTTCTTTTAGAGAGTTTGCCGAAAGTCTACTATCATTTCCAATAGCAATTTTAAGTTGATTAGAAGGTTTATTCAATTTAATGCTAAGCCAAAAAATAAAGGCTCTTGCAATATTAATAACAATATCATTAGTTAGATTAACACTTTCTCCTTTTACTCCTTCAATAGCAACACCTCTAATATCACTACCATTTTTCAATTGTTTATATTCAGGTAAAATCATAAAGCCCTCCAAAATGATGCTAAAATACGATTGTTTATGAAAATTAAAGAGTTTTAGCTATTTTTAAAATATACTCCTTAAATTCATCTTTGATTTCAGGATGCAAAAGTGCTGTTTCAACAATAGCTTGCATTACTCCCATTTTATTGCCCATATCGTAACGAGTTCCAATGTATTCCACTCCCATCATACCTTTAGAAAGTGTAAGAGTTTTCATAGCATCAGTAAGTTGAATTTCTCCTCCAGCACCTACTTGTGTATTTTCTAAAATATCAAATATTTCATAAGGCAAAACAACTCTTCCTAAAATTGAATAAAGTGAAAAAACCTTATCTCTTGTTGGTTTCTCAATCATATCAGAGATTTTGAATATATTATCTCTAATATTTTCCACCTTTAAAGAACTATATTTTAGTATTGCCTCTAAACTAACAGGTTTAATACCTGCAACTCCTAAACCAAACTCATCATAAGCACTAATTAACTGTTTAGTCGCAGGGTTATCTCCCATAACAACATCATCGCCATACAATACAGCAAAAGGTTCATTTCCAATAAAACTTTTTGTGCACCAAACTGCATGCCCTAATCCTTTAATCTCTTTTTGACGAACAAAACAAATATTAGCCATATTAGCGATATTTAAACATTCTTCTAATTGCTTTGTCTTATTTCCTTGAAATAATTTTTCTTCTAATTCAGGGCAACGGTCAAAATGGTCTTCAATTGCTCCCTTTCCTCTTGAAATTATTATTAGAATATCTTCAATACCGGATTTAACTGCTTCTTCAACAATATATTGAATAGCGGGCTTATCAACAATTGGTAGAAGTTCTTTTGGAATAGCTTTTGTAGCTGGAAACATTCGTGTTCCTAAACCTGCGGCGGGTATAATAGCCTTTTTAATGCTCATTAATCTCATACCGTCCTTTTAAGTTTTAAATATTTTATCTTTAATTGGTGTAAGTGCAAATATTAATGGTATACCTAAACCATAGCAAACTACAAGCTGCCCAAACCCTACAGTTACCACATTTAATAAGAATGCTACTAAAAAACCATTTGAATTCAAATTAGTGGTTGAAACAGCAATCATTAATCCAATAACTATGGCATTAATAATTACTGGTGGCATAGGTGCCAACCACTTATTATTTTTTAGCTTGTAGGTCAATAATGCTGCTATCAAAGTAGCTAAAGAACCAAACACGATATCAAAAATGCCAAATTGAGATAATAAATTTGTAATAATACAACCAACAAATAGTCCCGGTATAGCCGCTGGTGTAAAAAACGGTAAAATCGTGAGTACTTCAGCAATCCTAAATTGAACAGCAGAAAAACTAATTGGTGCAAATGCAATTCCAAGTGCTGTGTAAGCCGCCGCAATTATGGCGGCTTGAGTAATAAAACTCACCTTTTTTTTCATAATAATTTCCTCCTTGTTTTTGTTTATAGTCAGGTTATTGCGACTGACCGTTAAAATAAATAATTTTAACTTATTAATAATATCACAATAAAACAAAAAAATAAATAGAGAATTTGCATAATTTTATATTATTTCATTCCTTTTTACTTTACACACCATCTTGACTTTGCAATATTTGTAAATTTTCATATTGTTATTAACAAAAGAATATGTTATAATTATAATGTTATGATAATGGAGGCTATTTTAATGCAGTATAGAAAGTTTGGAAATACAGGAACAAAAATTTCAGCTCTCGGCTTTGGATGTATGCGTTTTCCTGAATTTGAAAAGGACGGAGTTTGGTATATTGATGAAGAAAAAACTATTCCAATGCTTAGAAGTGCTTATGAAAGAGGAGTAAATTACTTTGATACTGCATTTCATTACAATCATGATAACAGCCCAATTACTTTAGGCAAGGCATTTAAAGATATTAGAGAAAAGGTTTACTTAACTAATAAAATCCCACTTTTTGACGAGAATTTTAAAACAGGTGATTACCGAAGATTGTTGGAAATTTGTCTTAAAAGAATGGATACAGATTATATTGATTTCAATCATTTTTGGGGTATTAATAAAGATTATTTTGATAATAAAATAATCAAACTTGATTTGCTAAACGAAGCTGTAAAGGCTAAAGAAGAAGGATTGATTAGACACATTTCTTTTTCATTTCACGACAAGCCGGAAAATTTAAAATATATTATTGATAAGGGTGAAATGTTTGAAACAGTTTTACTACAATATAACCTTTTAGACCGTTCAAATGAAGATGCTATTGATTATGCCGCACAAAAAGGGCTTGGAGTAGTTGCTATGGGTCCTGTTGCCGGCGGAAGATTAGCGGCACCTGCAAGATTATATAAAGAAGTTTCTGGAAAACAATCTACAGCCACCTATGAATTAGCCTTACGATTTGTTTTAGGAAATAAAAACATATCTTGTGCGTTGTCCGGTATGGAGAATATGGATAATCTTAATAAAAACATTGAAGTAGTTGAAAACGAAAGTCCTTTAACACAAGATGAAATTAAAAAAATATCTATTGCTATGGAGGATATGAAAAAATTTAGCGATTTATATTGCACTGGCTGTAATTATTGTCAGCCCTGCCCTGCTAAAATAAATATCCCTTCTATTTTTAATTTTTATACTTTTCACAATGTTTATGGCTTAAGTCAAACTGCAAAAAATGATTTTATTTGGTATAAACAAGATTCAAAAAATGCAACAATTTCTTCTTGCACCGATTGTGGTGTATGTGAACAAAAATGCCCACAAAAAATTAAAATTCGTTCGGAATTAAAAAGAGTGGAAGAAATTCTAAATAATTTATAAAAACAATTTAATTAAAAACAATTTAAAATATATTTTTGTTGACAACTGGCTATAGTGTATATATAATACTATAAGTGATTAGTAGGTGTAAATATGAGGCTTGATTTAACTCAATTAATTAAAAGTCAAGGAATATCTAAAGATATTAATTATTCTCTTGACCTTTCTAATTTAGAACTTTTTGGTTATTATCCTTTTAAAAAACCAATTATAGTTGAGGGAAGTGTTTATAATATTTGCGGAGCATTAGTAATTAAAGCTACAGCAAATGCTATATTTGATGGCTTATGTGATAGATGTCAAAAAGAGTTTTCTATGCCTGTATCAGTTGAATTTGAGAGTAATATTGCTTTGAAGGAAACTGGGGATGTTGGGCAAGATACCATTATCACTAATAACGGGATGCTTGAAGTTGATGATATTATTAAAGAAAATCTAATTTTATCTATTCCAATGAAACTTTTATGTAAGGACGATTGTAAAGGGTTATGTTATATTTGTGGAAACGACTTAAATGATAAGAAATGCAATTGCATATCATAAAAATAAAAGTATTATACACTTATTCCACTTTTAATTTCTTTTATCCTTAAATCCTAAATCCTATTAAGGAGGTGTCCAAAATGGCAGTACCAAAGAATAAAACCAGTAAAGCAAGAAGAGACAAGAGAAGGTCAAGTGTTTGGAAACTCACAGCTCCAAATTTAATTGAATGTCCACAATGCCATACCAAAATAATGTCTCACAAAGTTTGCGATAGTTGTGGTTATTATAATGGCAAAGAAGTAATAAAAAAAGAGGCATAAAATTATAATCTTTAATAAAAGTCGCTTAAATGACCACAATGTGTAGTAACTTATTGTTGCTATGTATTGTGGCATATTACTATTTAGGCTAATTGAGGTGACTAACTATTAAAAGTCAAGCATTTTTTAAAAATTTTTAAGCAG
>CAZFQD010000039.1:0-2821 GCA_964520885.1 uncultured Oscillospiraceae bacterium
CTTTTTACCTTAAATTCTATTGGTATTTTTTGTCAGCTTAGCTTTATGACATTGGTCTGACGTCCCCTTTTATGGCACATCCCCAATAGCACACGCAGTTTGCCGTCCCTTTGTGCCTTACCAAAAATTAGGTAAGTGGCAACAAAATGGCTAATGATAATTTATCCGAGTTCTAAGATAAATCAGACACCTTACTTTTTATACCTTATTCTGATTAATTAAAATAAGGTTAGCAAACTCATTCATTCTCTGATAATACAATGGGGGTAGCGTTCCATCAGGCTTAGGACTAACATTAATAAGATAAATACCACCCATTGAATGTGTTTTCACATAGCGTTCATATACCACTTGTGCAGAAAAATAATCTCCTGGCTCCATATACCCCCAACCACCGGTTCCCCAAATATCGCAAACCTCCCACAAACCATCCAATGGTTTATCCGGAATTACACCTTCAGGGGTTGAAAAATCGCCGTAACCATGCATACGCGTGTTTGTCAATATGTGCGGTTGCAACTCTCTTAGCCATTCAATGGAAAAGCATTCAGGTCCACCATCAAACCAAATAACATCTATCTTTCCGTAATTGGTTAAAAGCTCCTCAATCTGACACCTTGTGTATTCTTTAAACTCCATTAATTCCTCATTTGTTGCCATAAGTCCTCTGAGGCTTTCGTTCCACTCTTGGTCGTTGCTTTCAAAATTACAAGTTTCAAAATTTTTGTTATAATGAGGATTATCTACACTACCATCGCTCCCATAACGAAAGGACATTCTGTCTTTGTTGTAATGCCAGTCGGGTGGCGAGAAATATAATCCGCATTTCAACCCCACTTCTTTACAAGCCTCTACGAAGCCCTTAACCAAATCCGTTCCATTCCAATAGGTAGCGGTATTAAAATTGCCATATTTGCTGGGCCATAAGGCAAATCCATCGTGGTGCTTTGTCGTCAGCACGGCATATGTAAATCCAGCATCTTTAGCCGCTTCTAACCATTTTTTGGGATTGTAATCTGTTGGCTTAAATTTTTTGGCAAGCTCAAAATAATCTATGGGCTTTAATGAGTGTTTTCCCTCTTTATCCCATGGTAAATTAGAAAACATACCCCATGATAATTCAATGCCGCCATGCGCTGAGGAAATCCCCCAGTGAATAAAAAGCCCCTTATCCGCATTTTTAAACCATTGTGCTTCGGGGTGCGGGTTTGGAAAAACGGTTTCACCCTTTCCGTCTATTGAATTAATTAAAATAACCTGCTTTTTTTGTTCTTCTTGAATTGACATATTTATAGCTCCTTTCAGTTTATTGTTTTTAGGCAAAGGGGACGGAAGATAATGTCAAGGGGACGGAGGTTTGACAACCCTATTATTTATGTTAATTTAACATCTAAAAATTTACATAAATAATAACATATTGAAAACTGTTTTGTCAATCACAGTTTTTATTTTATTAATAAGATAAATGTTTTCTAAATTGTCATTCCTTTGACCCCTTGTCATATTCCTAATTTCTCATTCCTAATTACTATTTATTACTTAACTGCTTTAAATAAGCATTAATAAATCCGTCTATTTCCCCGTCCATAACTGCATTTATGTTGCCAATTTCAAAATTAGTTCTATGGTCTTTTGCCAAAGTATAAGGCATAAATACATAAGAACGAATTTGAGAGCCCCATGCTATGTCCTTTTGCTCGCCCTTAATATCCTCAATTTTATCTAAATGTTCTCTTTCTTTAATTTCAATTAACTTAGATTTTAACATTTTCATAGCAAATTCACGGTTTTGGTGTTGACTTCTTTGATTTTGGCAAGTAACAACAACTCCGGTGGGAAGATGAGTAATTCTAATTGCAGATTCGGTTTTATTAACATGCTGTCCCCCTGCTCCGCTTGCACGAAATGTATCTACCCTTAAATCCTCATCTTTAATATCTATGTCAACACTATCATCAATCTCCGGCATTACTTCAATTGAAGCAAAAGAAGTATGCCTTCTGCCAGAACTATCAAAGGGCGAAATTCTAACTAATCTATGAACTCCCATTTCGGATTTTAAATAGCCATAGGAATTTAAGCCTTCAATTAAAATTGTTGCACTTTTAATTCCTGCCTCATCTCCATCGAGGTAATCCAAAATTTTATATTTAAAATTGTGTCTTTCTGACCACCTTGTATACATTCTGTAAAGCATTTCAACCCAATCTTGTGCTTCGGTTCCCCCTGCTCCTGAATGAAATGCCAAAATTGCATTATTTTTATCAAATTCCCCCGAAAGTAATGTTTCAAGCCTTTGCTTTTCAAGTTCTTTTTCAATTTCGGCTGTCCCTTTTTCTAAATCAGATAAAATACTCTCGTCTTTTTCCTCTAAAGCCATTTCTCCTAAGGTTATAGTATCCTCCCAAAGAGCTTTTAATTTTTGATAATTTTCTGTCTTGTCCTTTAACTGTTTAATTTTTTGCAAAACCTTTTGGCTGTTTTCTAAATTGCTCCAAAAAACTTCGCTTGAGGTTTTTTCCTCAAGCATTTTTATTTCATTATTTAGCTTTCCAATTCCAATAGCGTCAGCTAAATCTAATATGCTTTCTTTCATACTTGAAAGTTTTTGTAGTATTTCCTCAATAGCAAGCATTAATTTTTCTCCTTTTTATTGTTAGTATCATTATATGAAAATTTATTAGTTTTGTAAAGGTAAAAAATATAATCAATACCATAAATAAATATTTTCTTGATTTATAATGTGAGAACATATATAATTTAGTTAGAAATTATAAATTATAAATTGTTAATTGTTAATTGTTTTGAGATTGCTTCGCTT
>CAZFQD010000039.1:2921-16633 GCA_964520885.1 uncultured Oscillospiraceae bacterium
ACGCTCGCAATGACAGTATCCCTTGCCCTTTACGCTCGCAATGACAGTATCCCTTGCCCTTTACGCTCGCAATGACAGTATCCCTTACCCTTTATCATTTTTATAAAGAAAATGGCTTTGATACCGAAATTATTCATTATTCATCATTCATTATTCATTATTTTTGGAAGGTATGAATTGTAATTTGAACAGCTTTAATATTAATAATATACCTATTTCTCCTCCTGTCGTATTGGCACCAATGGCAGGGGCTACTGATTATGCGTTTAGAACTATTTGCAAAAGTTTTGGGGTAGGGTTAATGGTTAGCGAAATGGTTAGTGCAAAAGGGCTTTTTTACGACAATAAAAAAACTAATGCTTTAATTCGCTTTGAACAAAATGACCGTCCTTTTGCAATTCAAATTTTTGGCAGCCAACCAAATATTATGGCAAATGCTACTGAAAAAATACTTAAATTTAGCCCCGATATTATTGATATAAATATGGGTTGTCCCACCCCTAAAATAGTGAATAATGGGGACGGTAGTGCTTTAATGAAAGACTTAAAATTGGCTGAACAAGTAATTAAGGCTGTTGTTAAAGTGTCGTGTGTGCCTGTTAGCGTAAAATTTAGAGCAGGATGGGATGAGCAAAACTTAAATGCAGTAGAACTTGCAAAGATTTGTGAGCAAAACGGAGTTAGTGCTATTACTGTTCACGGCAGAACAAGACAGCAGTTTTATTCCCCTCCTGTAAACCTTGAAATTATTAAAAAAGTTAAACAAGCAGTAAAAATCCCCGTTATAGGAAACGGGGATATTAATTCTGCTGATGATGCTATTAATATGATGAATTTTACCGGCTGTGATGGAGTTATGATTGGCAGAGGAGCATTGGGTAACCCCTTTATATTTTCTCAAATATTAAAAGCATTAAATAATCAAGAGTTTATCTTGCCAACAGTTCAAGAAAAACTAAATATTGCTTTAAAACAACTTGAAATTATGGTGCAAGATAAGGGTGAAAAATTAGCTATTTTAGAGGCAAGAAAGCATATTTCTTGGTATTTAAAAGTAATAAAAAACTCCCACAATGCAAAAGTTAAGGTAAATACTGCTAAAACTTATAATGAAATGAAAAATATTTTACTTAGTGTAATTTAATTTCTTTAATATTGGCATAATAAGAGTGCATAAAAAAGCAACAATTATACTTTTAACGATATCTCCACCTAAAAAAGGAATTGCATATTTTGAAATTGCAGTTAAAATACTAATTGGTATTTTTAAGTATATATTTACTATTAAATATAAATATGGTATTCCAAACAAATATAAAATAATTATCCCACATAAAATTGCCCCTAAATATGTAACAAAAGGTTTATATTTTACTTTCTCTACAATTAGACCAATTATAAATGCACTTGCTATTAATCCTAATAAAAAACCAAAGGAAGGCTGAAAAATATAACCTATTCCTCCGCCACTTGCAAAAATCGGAATTCCAATTAACCCTATTACAACATAGACAATTTGAGATAATGCACCTAATTTTGAACCTAAAATAATTGAAGCCATTGCGCAAAAGAAAACTTGCATTGTAAATGGAACATAAGGTAATGGAATTTTTATAAATGCTCCAACTGCTGTTAATGCGGCAAACATTGCCACCAATACCATACTTTTAATACTGATTTTAATAATAATCAAACCTTTCAACTTAAAAATGTAGAATGTAAGGTCGCCCCTACACAATTTAATTGTTAATTGAGTTTAACACTTATTTCTCCGGAATTAATTGTTTCAATTTTGCCATTATCGTATTGCACAACCAAAGCGGCATTTTTATTTATATCTAAGGCTTTTGCATTTATTTTTGTTTCGCCTCTAATTATAGTAATATTTTCCCCCAACATACAAAGGTAACTTTTATATTGTTCAATAAGCTCTGCTTGATTTTTTAAGAAATAAAAGTTTTCAATTAATTTGTCTAACTCTAATATTATTTTTGCTATTAATCGGGAGCGATTAATATTTTTACCGCTTTCCATTTTAAGAGAGGTTGAAATATCTCTTATTTCTTGTGGAAAATCCTCGATATTGTTATTAACATTTATTCCAATACCCAAAACAACGAATTGAGTTAAATCTGATTCAGCTTCAGTGGCAAGTTCTGTTAAAATTCCGCATACTTTTTTGCCGTTAATTAATATATCGTTTGTCCACTTAATCTGTGGCTTTATCGGATATAAACTTTCTATTGCTTTGCAAACAGCAATAGCGGCAACAATTGTTATTAGGTTTGTTTTAGATGGGGTAAGTTTTGGACGAAGAATGACAGACATATATATTCCACAGCTCTTTTTTGAATAAAAACTTCTGTTAAAACGGCCTCTACCCTTAGTTTGTTCATTTGAAAGGATAACAGTTTTTCCTTGAAGCCCTTCATTGGCTAAATGCTTTGCTATGTTATTTGTTGAAAGAACAGAATTATAAACTAATACTTTATAATCCAAGCCCTCTTCTTTTAGTTTGCTTTGAACTTCAAATCGGGATATAATATCAGGAGAATTATTTAATTTATATCCCCTATTTGTTGTTGAAGATATTTCATATCCTGCATCTTTAAGTTTATTTATTTGTTTCCAAACAGCTGTTCTTGATACTCCTAAGGCTGAACAAATTACCTGACCTGAAATATATTCGCCATTGCCTTCGCACAATAATTTTAGTATGTCATTTTGGTTCAAAGTTAACACTCCTTTGCTTGTATAAAAATATCATAAAATTATTGTATTGTCAACATAAAACTATAAATTGGTTTACAATTGGTTTGGAGGAATACTTTATGCAAAAAGAATTATTAAATGCCAAAGGATTAAAAATTGTTTTTGATAAGAAAACAATAGTGCAAGATATTGATATTAGCATAAAAGAAGGGGAAATAATTGGTCTTATCGGTCCTTCCGGCTCTGGTAAAACTACTATTATTAGAGCAATGATAGGCAATATTAAGGCAAACGAGGGGCAACTTTATGCATTTGATACATTGCTACCTTCAATAAAAGTATGCGATAAAATTGGCTATATGGCTCAAACGGACGCTTTATATGAAGATTTATCGGGCTATGAAAACCTTTTGTTTTTTGGCAGGCTTTATAATATTAAAGAAAAAGAATTAAAAGAAAAAATAAAAGAGGTTTTAGAACTTACTCATTTAGCAGAAGATGCTAAAAAAATTGTTTTCAAATATTCAGGTGGTATGAAAAGGCGACTTTCAATGGCAATTTCTTGGTTGCATAATCCACAGCTTTTAATCCTTGACGAGCCAACAGTGGGTTTAGACCCTAATTTGAGAAATGAATTTAAGGAACTTTTTAAAAAATTAGCAAATGAAGGAAAGGCAATTTTAAAAACAACTCATGTAATGGAGGAAGTTTTAGATTGCGACATTTTATATATGCTAAGAGAGGGCAAAATAATTGCAAAAGGAACGCCGAAAGAATTAATTGAAAAATATGGCGATTTAGAAAAAGCGTTTATAAGCTTTTGCCAAAACAATTGACAATTGACGATTAATGAGGAATTAGAAAAACCCCATATATTTATCCTAAAAAAGAGAGGTTGAAAATTATGCGTGCTTTGGCTGTTGCAAAAAGAATAATTAAACAAATTTCATCCGACCACAGGTCAATAGGTTTGTTGCTTTTTGCTCCAATATTTGTTTTGTTTTTATTAAAAACAGTGTTGGATAGTTCATCAGGAGATTTAAAGATATTAAATGTCGGCGTTGAAATAGTTTCAAATATTTCAATAAGCGGTGCCATAATTGAAAATTCAAGTATTGACAACGCCAAACAACAGCTTGATGATAATATAATTGACGGATATTTTTATAAAGAAAACAATAAATATAATATTATGATAAATGGAACAGATACAGGGAGAAGTGCTAAAACTCTTGTAATTATTAAACAAGTGGTTTCTGCCAATGAAGCTCAAAACATTCAAAACAAAATAGCTCAAGGGTTAAATAGTTTACCCGAGATGATAAAAAAACAACTTCCAAATATGCAAATCCCAACGCCGAAAATAGAATTTGTTGAAAATTACAGATTTGGGGCAGGTAAAGATGCATCAATGTTTTCCTCATTAGCACCTTTAATAATGGGCTTTCTTGTGTTCTTTTTCACTTTTATTTTTTCGGGCATAGCCTTTATAAGAGAAAAACTAACAGGAACATTAGAAAGAATGATGGCAACACCCATTAGAAGAAAAGAAATAGTGCTTGGCTACTTTTTGGGCTTTGGAATTTTTATGGCACTGCAAACAATTATTATGCAACTTTTTGCAACCTTAGTATTAAATATAACAATGCAAGGCGGATATTTTTCTATAATGCTGATATTCCTTTTGTTGGCGGCTCAGTCCTTAGCCTTAGGACTTGCATTATCAGCCTTTGCCAAAAATGAATTTCAGCTTTTTCAGTTTATTCCTATAATAATTGTGCCTCAAATTTTATTTAGCGGTCTTTTTGATTTAAAGGATGCTCCGATGTGGGTCCGATTTTTTTCAAACATTTTCCCTTTAACCTATGGTGTGCAAGCAATTAAGGGTGTAGCAATACAAGGTAAAACATTGTTTGAGGTTTTACCTTGGCTTATAATTTCTTTTGGATTTTTAATAATTTTTATTATATTTAATGCAATAGTTCTTAAAAAATACCGAGCATATTAATTTACTTTGTTATTTCCAATACTTTATTTATATCATTTTCAATTTGTTTTTTTAGAGAAGTTATGTTAGAAAATCTAATTTCATCTCTGATTTTCTTAATAAACTCAACTTTGACCTTTTGAGAATAAAGGTAAATTCTCTTACCTATAATATGCGTTTCCATATTTTCTTTTGAAAAATTATTTATAGTTGGACGAACCCCTATGTTTGTAACAGATGGGTTTTTTTCATTTTCAATATATGTATAAGTAGCATAAACTCCATAAGATGGGACTATGCTGTTTTCTAAAAAGTCTTGATTAATAGTTGGTATACCCATTTTGCGACCAATTCTTTTACCCACAACAACAGTTAAATTGACGCAGAAATTTCTGCCTAAAAAGTGTGCGGCTGTTTCCATATCTCCTAATTGTAAAAGATTTCTGATATATGATGAACTTGCAATAACATTATCGGATAAAACAGGAGGCAAAACTATTACTTTTATGTCATACTTTTTGCAAAGCTCTATTAAATCGTGAGCAGTGCCTGCTCCACCTTTGCCAAAGCCATAATGAAAGCCACAAACAGCAATTTTAACATTTAACTTTTCCTTTAAATAAATTTTAACAAAATCCTCTGGTGACAAATTAGAAATTTCATCATTAAAAGGCAAAAACATAATATTTTCAATTCCAATTTCAGAAATCAACCTTGCCTTTTGCTCATTATCGGTAATAAATGGCGATACATTTCTTCCTGTTAAATAATTTGCAGGGTGTTTATCAAAGGTAACGGCTAAGGATTTTAGCCCATTACTTTTAGCCTCTTTGCACACTAATTTTAGCAATTCTTTGTGCCCAATATGAACGCCATCAAAATTGCCAAGTGCGGCTACGCAAGGTATTTTGTTATCGTAATTTTTTAAGTTGTTAAAAATGTTCATTTGGTTTACTCCGATTTTTTATAATATTTATCGTTTTCCCATTTTAAAGGGTTGTTTTCTATGTATTCATATATTTCTTTGTAGGGGCGATTATTAATCGCCCGTTAATAAAATAATGAAATGAATATAGTCGGGCATAATCACATATTTATCAATTTTGGTATTTTCAAATCTATTGTCAATTTTAAAAAACCATTTTTTTATAATTTCGTTTGCATTATTCGGGCGATTAATAATTGTCTGCTGTGAAAGTTTTCACAGCAGACAGAAACTACAGTTTTTTTACACCTTTAGCCATTTTAATAGTTTCAAGTATTTTTAAGCCTTCCTTTGCATCTTCTTTTGTTTTCTCAATTAATTGTTTGTGAGAATAATTTTTGGTTTTTTCATAATTTTCATAGCGAATATTATGAATATCTTCAATTGAAAAATTAGAACTAATCATCTAAATTATCTCACTTTATAATTTTATTCTAAACAAATTAATTTATAATAGTATTAATATTTCTCCTTGCGTAAATAATTCTTCTTATTTCCACAGTATTTTTAAAAATAACATAAAAAATTATATAGTTTTTTACTGCAAGATAACGATAATCATTTTTCAAATTTTTATCTCCAAAATATTGCGGACAAGAAAATGGAAAATCAGCAAGCCTTAAAATTGCTATCTCAATTTCGTTTAACAAATTATTTGCACTGATAGGGGCATTTAGGTCATTATTAATATAGTGAACTATTTCAATTAAATCTTTTCGAGCAACTGGAAGATAAATAATTTTAAATTTGTTTTCCATTTGATAGTCCTCTTAATTCGTCAAATAAATCTTTATGAGAATATCTTAAATCAGTTTGCTCGGTTTCTTTTTCGGCTTCAATCAATTTTAAATTTATCTCGTTTTTAAGAAATACTTTTTCATAGTTTTCCAAACTCATTACAACCATATCGCCGTAGCCATTTTTAGTTAAAAAAATTGGTTCGTTTTGTTCGTGGACTATTCGTGAAATTTCAGTAAAATTATTTCTTAAATCTGAAACAGGTCTTATTTGTGGCATAAAATCTCCTCCTAATGCTATTATGTCATCATTTTATCATATTTATGATAAAATATCAAGCATTTATCTATAAATATTATTCCAAACAGCCTTAATCTCGTCATTTTTTATTTTTGCCAAGCCTAAAAAAGCATTATCAATTGAATAGGCTCTAAACCTATTGCCAACTAATTCGCCACTAATTCTATCTAATGAAATAGTGCCACCGTTTAGATAATATTTTAATCCGTCTTGCGGAATTGTTATCACATTTAATTTTTCAAACATTTTTTCTGCCGATATTAAATAATCTTCAATATTTTTGCCCTCAATTTGTTCAAAGGTAAAGCAATTTTCAATTTTAATATTAGCCGCCAAAGTTCTTTTTAAGCTAAGCATAGTTGCCACTGTGCCTAAACTAAAACCAATATCAGTTACAAGTGTTCTAATATATGTTCCTTTTGAACAACTAACTTCTATTTCGTATTCGCCTTTTTGTTCATCGTTTGATAATAAATTTATATAATTTATCTTAATTTCTCGTTCTTTTCTTTCAATTTCAATGCCTTGCCTTGCTAACTCATAAAGCTTTTTCCCGTTCATTTTTATAGCTGAATACATAGGAGGAATTTGTTTTATTTCTCCTATAAATTTATTTAATATATTTGAAAAGTCTTCTTTATTTATATTAATATAAGGTTTTTCCTCAATTATTTTTCCTGTAATATCTCCTGTATCGGTTTTAATTCCTAATTTTACTACTGCAATATAGCATTTATCAGTGTCTAAAAAATCGGCAAGGCGGGTGGTGTTGCCAATTAAAATAGGTAATACTCCTTGTGCCAACGGGTCAAGTGTTCCGCTATGCCCTGCTTTTTCTTTTGTAAGCCTTTTGAATTTTGAAGTAGCAGTATGCGAGGTAATTCCTATAGGCTTGTTTAAAGGAAATATTCCATTCACAATTGCATTCCTCACTCCTAATTCCTAATTATCTATATTTTCAATTTCATCAAATGAGACACAAATACTATCAACTAAACTTTTTTCAATATCCTTAATATCCCCTTTTATTGTGCATCCTGCAGCTCTTTTATGACCTCCGCCGCCATATTTTGAACATATTTCAGCAACATCAATTAGTCCATTTGACCGTGAAGATACTTTGAATTCATTTTGCTTTATTTCTCTTATAGTCATTCCCACTTCCACACCTTCAATTATTCGTGGAAATGCTGAAAGCCCTTCAACATCATCTTCGGTAGCACCAGTTTTATTAATCATATCTAAAGTTACTACAATTATAGCAACTGTGCCATTTCTATAAAAGTTTAAATTTTGTAGAGCTAAGCGTTCAATTTCAATTTGGCATCTTGTTCTAATTTCAAAAAATCTCCTATTAAAATAATTAACATCTGCACCTAAATCAAATAATTTAGCAGCGGTTCTAAATGAATCCGCAGTAGTATTTGCATATCTAAAACAACCAGTATCAGTTGATATTGATATGTAAATACAATCGGCAATTTGCTTTGAAACATTTACACCCATTTTCTCAATTATTTTTAGCACTACCTCTCCGGTTGAGGAACTATTAGGTTCAATAACATTCAACTTTGCATAGCCTTCATTAGTAGGATGATGGTCAATTGAAATATCAATTTTTTCTGCATATTTTTTAAGTGACACTCCAAACAACTTAACATCCGCTATATCAACAGCTACAATAAAGTTCGGGGCAAATAATGGTTTTAAATCACTTTGCCCATTTGTAATTATTTGATATTTTGGTGTAATCTTTGTATGGCAAGCAACACAAACATTCTTGCCAATATCTTTTAGTGCATAATATAAAGCATATGCACTACCTAAGGTATCTCCATCTGGTCTTAAATGGGTTATTATAAGAATATTGTTTGCTTCAAGTAGCGATTTTGCAGCTAAACTATGCATTTAATCAACTCCTTAGTGGCGAACCATTTTCGCCATTTGCTGTTCATTGATTTATTTCTTATCCTTAATTTCCTTTAACAGTTTAGATATATGTGCTCCATGTTCTATTGAATCATCAAAAACAAATGTTAATTCAGGAGTGCTACGAATTTCAATTCTATGAGCAAGTTCCCGTCTAATAAAACCCTTAGCAGAATTTAGTGCTTTAATGGCATTATTAATAATTTCCTCATCACCAAAAAAACTAACAAAAACCTTTGCAAATTTTAAATCCGGCGTAATGTGAACATTTGTTACCGAAGAAACTTTTGGAATTCTTGGGTCTTTTAGTTGACTAATAATTAAAGATATTTCCCTCTTAGCATCCTCTGAAGTCCGTTCTAATCTGTGATTAACCATAATTCCTAACTCCTAACTCCTAATTCCTAATTCCTAATTACTGTTTAATAATATACATTGAGTGTGGTTGTGAGCCGACAACGAACCAATGTGCTGCTTATCTTTTTCAAAAAATTCATTGCTTTATTTCTTCCATTATAAATGCCTCAATGATATCGCCTACTTTAAGGTCATTATATTTTTCAATACCTATACCACATTCATATCCTTCTGCAACCTCTTTTACATCATCTTTAAATCTCTTTAAGCTTTCAGTTTTGCCTGTATGCACAACAATTCCATCACGAACTAATCTAATGCTCGCCGATCGAGTAATTTTTCCGTTTGTAACATAACAGCCTGCAATTGTTCCCGAACCTGTTATTTTAAATACATTTCTTATCTCAACTTTGCCTAAAAATACCTCTTTAAATTTAGGGGTTAACATTCCCTTCATAGCTGTTTGAATTTCATCAATACAGTCATAAATAACACTATAATAACGAACATCAACATTGCTTTGTGTTGCTGACTCAAAAGCACCTGCATCGGGACGAACATTAAAGCCAACTACAATAGCATTAGAAACTGTGGCTAACGAAATATCACTTTCGTTAATTGCACCAACTCCACCATGAATTACCTTTACCCTAACTTCTTCGTTTGCAATTTTCTCAAGTGAAGCCTTAATAGCCTCAACTGAGCCTTGAACATCTGCCTTAACAATTATATTTAAATCCTTAATCTCGCCATCCTTAATTAGTTCAAATAAATCTTCTAAGCTAACCTTAGTTGCCGTTCCATAAAGTTCTTGCTTAGCCTGATATTTTCTTTGTTCAACAACTTCTCTTGCCATTCTTTCGTCGTTTACACAGTGGAAAACTTCTCCTGCATCTGGCACTTCGCCTAAACCGACAATTTCAACAGGTATTGATGCCCCTGCACTTGTTACTTTATTACCTTTATCATCAATCATAATACGAACACGGCCAACAGTAGTTCCGGCAATGATTATATCACCGATTTTTAATGTTCCATTTTGCACTAAAACAGTGGCAATAGGTCCTCTGCCCTTGTCAAGTTTCGCCTCAATAACGGTTCCCTTAGCTAATCTATTTGGATTGGATTTTAATTCCTTCATTTCTGAAACTAATATAATCATTTCAAGTAACTTATCAATATTTTCTTTTTTAATAGCCGAAACAGGCACACATATCGTGTCTCCACCCCACTCTTCGGTAACAAGACCATATTCTGTAAGTTCTTGTTTGATTTTTTCGGGATTAGCTCCCTCTTTATCCATTTTATTAATTGCAACAATAATTGATACTCCTGCGGCTTTTGCATGATTAATGGCCTCTATAGTTTGAGGCATAATTCCATCATCGGCTGCAACAACAAGTATTGCAATATCTGTAACCAATGCTCCTCTTGCACGCATAGCTGTAAAAGCAGCATGTCCCGGTGTATCCAAAAAGGTTATTTCTTTTTTATTTATTTTAACTCTATATGCTCCAATATGTTGAGTAATTCCGCCTGATTCGGTTGCAATTACATTTGCATTTCTAATTGCATCAAGCAAAGAAGTTTTGCCGTGGTCAACATGCCCCATAACAACAACAACAGGCGACCTACTGCTTAGTTCTTCATCTTTATCTTCGCTAATATCAATTAATCTATCTTCAATTGTAACAATAACTTGTTTGCTAACTTTAGCTCCAAATTCCTCAGCTATTAATGAGGCGGTATCATAATCTATTATTTGTGAAGCTGAAGCCATTATACCAAGTTGCAATAATTTTTTAACAATCTCTGCATTTGTAACAATAAGTTTTGAAGCCAATTCAGAAACGGCAATCTCTTCTGGAAGAACTAATTTTAAAGATGCTTTCTTTTTCTTTTCAATTTCAAGTCTTTTTAGTTTGTTTGCCTCTTCATTACGATACTTTGAACTTGATTTGTATTGTCTATTTACAGGTTTTTTAAATTTTTGCTTTTGATTTCCAATATCTTTGGCTTTGTCTGGAATTAATTTATCAACTTTATCGTCAAACTTTGAAAGGTCAACATTTGCTGTTCTTGTATCAACATGTCTAACTCTATCTTCAACCTTACCAGAAATAGGTTTGTTATCAATTGGTGTTTGTTTTTCGCCTTTTATATTTTTATCGGCGGTTTTTTTACTGTTAGCCTCAGTATCTGATAACTTTTCTTGCTCTGTAGGTTGATGTTTTTCCACAACAGGAAAAGCAGAAAAATATTCAAGCAAACTTTCCAATTGATGTTTTTTTGTATAATAATCAAATACAATGTCAAGTTCCTTTTCACTTAAAACTGCCATATGATTTTTAGGCAAAGTGCTATATTTAGCCAACAGTTCCATTATCTCTTTGCTTTGCACACCAAAATCTTTACCCAATTCAAAAATGCGATATTTAATTTCAATACTCATAGGTTAAACCAATCCTTCCGTTTAGAGGTTAGAATTTATCCTCTCATTCTACATTCTACATTAAATTATATCTTCAAGGGCTTTTGCAAAAATCTCATCGGTAACAGCAAAAACCGCAACCTCATTATATCCAAGTGCTAACCCTAATTCTTCTTTTGAATAACTTGTTTTAATTAACTTTTTACTTTTTATTGAAGTTTCTTTAACTATTTCCTTTTCGGAATTTTTTGCAATGTTAACAGCCATAACAACTAAATGTACTTTATTATTTTTTAATGCTTCAACAGATAAATTTGTTCCTATTGCTAACATATTTGCTTTTCTACATAAACCACATAAAGAAAGGAACTTATCCTTCACCTTTGCTCATCTCCAATTCAAGAGCGGAATATACCTCATTAGGTATAGGACTTTCAAAGGCTCTTTCAATTCTTTTTGCTTTTCTGGCTTTTTTTAAGCAATCGGTATTTGGACACAAATATGCTCCTCTACCTTGCTTTTTGCCAGTAAAATCAAGTGTTATTTCACCCAATTGATTTTTAACAACCCTAATTAATTCCTTTTTAGGTTTGCTCTGTCCACAACCGGTACACATTCTAAGAGGAATTTTTTTGGTTTTCAAAGCAAAAGCCCCCTTTATGAAATCTCTTGAGATTCAGGTCTAATATCTATTTTCCAGCCTGTTAATTTAGCGGCAAGCCGAGCATTTTGACCTTCTTTACCTATTGCTAATGAAAGTTGGTCATCCACTACAACAGCCTTGCAAGCCTTTTTTTCTTCATATACTTCAACTTTAGTAATAGTAGCAGGAGATAAAGCCGCCGCTATATATTTTCCAATATCATCACTATATCTAATAATATCAACTTTTTCACCTTTAAGCTCATCTAAAATGCTATTTATTCTTGCTCTTTTAGGTCCAATGCAAGCACCAATAGGGTCAACATTACTATCTTTTGACACAACGGCAATCTTAGTTCTTGCACCTGCCTCACGGGCAATTGACATTACCTCAATAGTTCCATCGGAAATTTCAGGCACCTCAAGTTCAAACAAACGACGAACTAAGCCGGGATGAGTCCTTGAAATAACAACCTCGTGACCATAACTTCCCTTTTCTTTATCTCTTTTTTTTACCTCAACAACATAAATCTTAACTCTATTGCCTTCTTTTAAAATTTCTCCGGGAATTTGCTCTCGAATAGGTAGTCCAACCTCATGTCTGCCAATTTCTAAAATAGCAACCTTACTATTTGGGTCTATTCTTTGAACTACCCCACTCAACAATTCGTTTTGTTTGCCTTCAAATTCTTGCACTAATGAGCCGTTAATAGCCTCGTTAATTGCTTGAACAATAACATTCTTGCCAATTTTTGCGGCTATTCTACCAAAATTATTTGTTTCAATATCCACTTCAGCATTATCGCCAACAGTGAGTTTTTTATTTATTTTGCGTGCATCAGCAAGTGAAATTTCAAACAAAGGATTTGCAACTTCTTCAACAACCTCTTTTGTAACAAAAAATCTTATTAGCTTTTTTTCCCCATCAAATGTTGCAGATAAATTTTCTGCGCTTCCACCTTTATCTCTTTTAACTGCCGCAACTATTGCCGCCTTGATTTTTTCAAGCATATATTCTTTTGCAATACCCTTTTCCTTTTCTAACAAGTCAAGAGCCTCAAAAAATTCCTCATTCATTTTATTAATCTCTCCTTAAAATTATCTTATTATATTAACACATTAAGCTTTACAACTGCACAATTTTCTATTGGAATTTCATTTATTGCATCATTTATCTTAATGCCAATTAACCCGTTTTCAAAATTCGTTAGTTGTCCGTTTAATTCCTTTACTCCATTTATTGACTTATACAACTTTATTTTAATTTGACTACCTATAAATCGTAAAAAATGGCTTTCTTTTTTAAGTTCTCTTTCAATACCGGGAGAGGAAACCTCTAAATAATAACTTTGCTTTATGAAATCCTCTTTATCCAATACTTTCTCTATACCTTTACTAACATTTTCGCAATCTTCAATATTAACTCCGCCTTGTTTATCTATAAAAATTCTAAGAAACCACGAAGCACCTTCTTTTACAAACTGCACATCCCAAAGTTCTAAGCAAAAACCTTGTGTGATAAAAAATGCACAATCATACACTTTATTAACTATTGAATTATTGTTTTGTGTCAATGTTTTCACGTATAATCTATTTATCTTCATAAAGGGGGTAATTAGATTATTTTTCTC
>CAZFQD010000040.1:0-15854 GCA_964520885.1 uncultured Oscillospiraceae bacterium
AGGCAAATTTGGCTTGTTTAGCGACTTTTAGGGGTGTCAAGTGTCAAAGTCGGGAGAACGAGCTTTGGGTATTTTAATTGGTCTTAAAGATTAATTTTATATTTATTTATAAGTTGCAGTAAACAAAGCCCTTAGATTTCTCTAAGGGCTTTTGCTAACTACTAAATGGTCATTCTGAGTAAAGCGAAGAATCTCAAACATAATTAGAAATATTGGTTAAAAAATAGTAGGGGCGGATTTTCATATCCGCCCGTTTTTTTTATCGTTTCTCATTTTTCCCTCATTTTTGCAGATTGTCAAACCTCCGTCCCCTTGACACGTCCCCTTGACACGCGAATTCGACGGGTTTAGAATTAAAATATAATCGGTCGGATATGGAATCCGCCCCTACAATGCCGTTTTTCTTTGTGTTCTTTGTGGTTAAATTTTGGCAAGAGTAGAACCCTTGCGATATAGAGATTAGATATTAGAAATTAGAAGTTTGAATTAAAGAAAATGGCTTTGTAAAAATCCTCAGTCAGCTTTGCTGACAGCTCCTTTGAAAAAGGAGCCTTAAATAAATTGTTCGCTTTTCGCTGTTCATTGTTCATTTTCAACGGGCGACCAAAGGTCAGCCCCTACAAATTTTATCGTCATTTATCATTTGAATATAATGGCTCTAAAACCGCCATTTTCAATTTTCAATTAGTTTTGGACGCCTTTCGGCGTCCAAAAACTTTTACCCACATTTAGAAAATCCGCAATTTCTGCAAATCACACAGCCACCCTCATGCTCCATTTTTGTTCCGCATTCGGGGCAGAATTTCATTCTGCTTGCTATATTTGTTTCTCTCATATTAAGTGCTTTTTCTACCACTTTTATGGGGTTTGTTTCCACTTTGCCATTATCTTTAAAGGAAAGCACTTGCTTAATTACCCTTGCAATACCATCTGGGCAAGATGTTGCTTTCATACCCGACTTACTAACAGTAGAAGGGCAACGAATTCCCTTTAATTGATCTATTATACTGTTTACATCCAAGCCGGAGCGAAGTGCTAATGAAATTAGCCTTGCAGTAGCCTCTGATTGTGATGGGCAACCTCCTGCTTTTCCGTTATTGGTAAATACCTCAAAAAGCCCCTGCTCATCGTAATTAACTGTAACATAAAGATTTCCGCAACCTGTTTTCATTTTTTCAGTAAATCCAGTGCATATTTCCGGACGGCCCCTCGGGGCAATAACTTGAGTAGTTTTATTTTGTTCTAATTTTGCCGCCATTGCCATAACCTTATCACAATTTTCACAATCGCTTTTTCCGCCTTTTTTATTGACCTTGCCAATATTCAAAACCTGTTCATCTCTACTGCCATCACGATAAATTGTTACACCCTTACAGCCAGTCATATAAGCCAAAACATAAACATTCGCCACATCATCTTGTGTTGCTGAATTTGGGAAATTAACTGTTTTTGAAACTGCATTATCGGTATATTTTTGAAAAGCCGCTTGTGTTTTTATATGATATTCCGGTGTTACATCGTGTGCACAAACAAAAACATCCTTTATATCCTGTGGAATTTCATCTATATGAAGTAGGCTTCCTTCTTTTGCAATTTTTTTCATAAGTTGTTCTGAAAAAAGCCCTCTTTCATCCAAAACTTCTCTTAATATAGGGTTAGCCTCAACCATTTGTGTGCCATCCATAACATTTCTTATAAACACATAGCCAAAAACAGGCTCAACACCAGAGGAGCAACCGGCTATAATACTAAGTGTGCCGGTGGGTGCAATAGTGGTTATGGTGCCATTTCTGATAGGCTGTTCTTTTTTGAAAATGCTTTCCTTAAACAGTGGAAAAGCACCCCTAATTTTTGCAAGTTCTCTACTTTGCTTTTTGCCCTCATCATTTATAAATTTCATTACCTTTTCGCCGAGTTCAATTGCTTTATCACTATTATAAGGAATTAATAGCCTTAAAAGCATATCCGCCCAGCCCATTACTCCTAAGCCAATTTTACGAGTTGATTTTGTTGTTTTATCAATTATTGATAAAGGGTATTTATTAGCATCAATAACATTATCAAGAAAATGAACGGCATTTTTTACTGTTTTACTTAACTTATCCCAATCAATTTCCCACTTGCCATTTTGCTTTTTTAACATATTCACTAAATTAATAGAGCCTAAATTACAGGACTCATAAGGTAGCAAAGGTTGCTCACCACAGGGGTTTGTGCTTTCAATTTCTCCTTGTTTTGGAACTATATTATCCCTATTTAAACGGTCTAAGAAAACAATTCCCGGCTCACCGTTTTTCCACGCAAAATCAACAATTTTTTGGAAAACCTCTTTTGCTTTTAAGGAGCTTACAACACCTTTAGTGAAAGGGTCAATTAAATTATATTCTCTGTCCTCTTCCACGGCTTTCATAAATTCTTCGGTAATGCCAACGCTTATATTAAAATTGGTAATATCTGAATTTTCCTTTTTGCACTCAATAAATTCCATAATATCTGGGTGGTCAATTCTCAAAATGCCCATATTTGCACCTCTGCGAGTGCCACCTTGTTTAACAGCCTCAGTAGCGGCATTAAAAACCTTCATAAAGCTAATAGGTCCCGAGGCAACTCCACCTGTTGAATTTACAGTAGCCCCCTTAGAACGAAGCTTTGAAAAAGAAAAGCCTGTTCCACCACCGCTTTTGTGAATTAATGCAGCATTTTTTATGGTTTCAAATATATCCTCCATAGTGTCTGCAATGGGTAAAACAAAGCAAGCAGAAAGTTGACCTAATGGTCTTCCCGCGTTCATAAGTGTAGGTGAATTTGGCAGAAAATCAAGGTTATACATCATATTATAAAAGGTCTTTTTAGCACCCTCAAAATCTCCATTATATTGTTTATCTGAATTAGCAACCGCTGTGGCTACTCTGTCAAAAAGCCCCTCCACAGTTTCAATTGCAGTCCCTTTTTCATCTTTTGCCAAATACCTTTTTTCAAGCACTATTCTCGCATTTTTGTTAATAGGCATATTTTCTTCCTCCATACTATATATTGTTTATTTTTATGTATTTGATACTACATATTGTATATTGAGCCTTTAAATTTGTCAACAGGAAATTATACAATTTATTATTTTTGTGCAATAGTGTTAAAAAATCGTTATAAAATTTTGCAGTATTTTTAATAAGAGAAAAAATAAAAATAAATTATCGGAAAACTCTTATATTTTTTTGGGCTGTCAAAACTAATTTTTTTATTCTAAAATTTAGAGTTTGACAAACAATAATAAGTATAATATACTGAAAAAGTAAAAATTTAATTAGAATAAAAAGGGGATTTATTGTGAAAATAGAATTTTCAAGCAAACCTGACAAAGTTTGCGAATGTTGGCCTGGTGAACTAACATCCTTTTCGTGGGAGGATTTTGTAACTGCTATTCCATCTCCGCTTTTTCTTGTCAGTACATATAAATCAAATGGAAAAGAAAATGCTTGTCTGCAATCGTGGTCAACCTTTATAGGAGATAGCGGAGTATTCATATGTATAATTGGATCTGTATCAAGAAATGGTCACTTATATCAAAGTCTGAAAGAAACAAATTGCTGTGTTCTTAATTTCCCATCAAATAATATTTACGAAATGTGCAAAAAGACGATATATAACAACGGATTTGAAAATGATGAAATAACCATGTCTGGATTAACAGCCGAAAAAGCGGTTTCTGTCAATGCCCCTCGTATTAAGGAATGTTTTCTTAATATAGAATGTGAACTATTGTGGGAGCACGAACACTTTGAAAATAGCAGAGATGTAACTATAACTTTAAAAGCAACTCATATTTGTATGGATAGAGACCACTTTGATGAAAACAAACTTGGCAGATATGGTAAAACAGGGTATATGTATAACATTAATACTCCTAGAAATCCTGAAAACGGAGAAGTAACGCCCGAGTGCTATGGAGCTTTGGAATTATATAAGTGAGGGTTTTGCCATGAAAACAAAATTTACATATATTTAAAGAGCTAACTGATTATAAGTGTCAGTTAGCTCTTCTAATATTGATAATGCAAAGCATTTCAACCAAAATTCTTCACTTTTCATTCTTAATTCTTAATTGTATTAATTTATTCATTTGAATAAATTAATACCTATTCCCACTCCACCGTCGCAGGAGGCTTGCTCGTTACATCATACATAACTAAATCTATTTCTGAAAACGAATTGGAAATGTCCTTAGCCAGAGTGCATAAAACCTCTTTTTCAACATCTTTTCCAACTATTGCCGGTCTTCCTGTCATAAAATCGTTAGTTACAAAGGCTCTTATTGCTGCCGAATATTTCTTGCCATTTGTCCCTATTGGCAATAAGACTGCAAAGGCTTGGCTAATTCTCTTATCGGATAAAACGCAAGTAACTTTATAATCAATTTCTCTTAAAAGGTCAGTATTTTGATGATTTATATACATTTCATAAGTATTAATAAAATCGCATTTTTCTTTATTTAGAATATAAGCCGTTCTGTTAATAAAGTTTAAACTATTAGGGATTTCCTTAGCGGCTTTATAAAGCTCATTAAAATTAAAATTTAAACCATCTCCAAATAATACTGATAAATAGCGATAACTTCTGCAATCTCCTTGAACTCCAACTGTTTTAATTGGAATAACTTGCCCTGATAAATTGGGGCAAAGTGTATTTAATAATTTATCAAATGCTTGCTTTTCTTCATTTGTTACCTTTAATTTTCCTTCATTGCAGATTAAACGAACAGCAAGTCCCGGTCCGGGAAAAGGCTGTCTATCTGCAATAGCTTCTTCAATTCCTAACATTCTTGCAACATTTCTAACCTCGTCCTTATGCCAATCCCAATTAGTTTCAACTATTAATCCTTTATCTCTTGCTATACGAACAATATCCACATCGTTATGATGTGTTTTTATTTTGTTAGCATAACCGCTAACATCTGGGTTGCCACTTTCAATTAAATCTGGTCTTAATGTGCCTTGTGCTAAAAAAGTTTTATCAAAATCAAGGTTTAAATTTTCCGTCGCTTTTTTAGTAACCTGTATAAATACATTGCCAATAATTTGTCGTTTTTCCTCTGGTTCACTTGTCTTTTTCAAAGGTCCAATTTGTTTGCCATCTATTATAATAGGTGTGTTAAAAAATTCATTTTCAGCATTAACTCTAATTAGATTATTAAGACCTTTTTCCATTAAATTTTCACATACTAAATCGCTTTCGTTTTTTCTCATTAAGCCATGGTCTATATGTATGGCGAAAACCTGCTCTTTATCCAATGCTTTTAACAAAAGTGCAGCACTAACAGCAGAATCCACTCCGCCACTAACTAACACTAATATTTTTTCTTTACCCACTCTTTTTCTAATCATTTCTATTGAAGTGTTAATTCTGTCCTCTAATGAATAGTTTTCTTTAAAATTGCATATTTCTCGTAAAAAATTATTTAGCATTTGCTTGCCGTTAGTTGTTAAATCAACCTCTGGATGAAATTGAACTCCATAAAGTTTTTTTTGCTCATTATAAATAGCCGCAATAACATCGCCTGAAATTGCACAGGTTTTAAAGCCATTTGCTAATACTTTTACAGTATCAAAATGGTTCATCAAAACCGTTTGTTCTTTTTCTATTAAACCTTTAAAAAAAGGGCAATTTAATTCACATTCAATATCCGTTTCGCCATATTCTGTTTTAACTCCCGATAACACTTTGCCAGAAAAATGCTCGTTCATTAATTGCATTCCATAACAAATTCCAAGCACAGGAAGCCCTAATTCAAATATATCTTCATCATACATTAAAGCACTTTCACTCCAAACACTTGAAGGTCCGCCCGATAAAATAATTGCCTTAAAGTCTTTTAAAATCTTTGCTTTGATATTAATAGGGAATATCTCGGATTTTACTCCTAATTCCCTAACTTTTCTATCTATAACTTTTGTATACTGCCCACCGCAGTCAAGAATTGCAAGAAGTTCGGACATAATGTGTTTTCACCCTTTTCGTTAATTCAAATTTTATAATATTATATCAAAATATATCACCTTTGAATAGTGGTAAATTTAAAAAAAAGGAAAAAAATTATAATATCTCAAACAAAACAAAAAGCCGCACATAGTGCGGCCAAGTGCTCTAAAGTTAACAAATTTGCAGATGACAATATTTAACTTTCGGACTTCATTTTAGCATAGCATTCGCTACAATAAACTGGTCTGTCTTCTCTAGGCTGAAAAGGAACCTTTGCAGATTCGCCACAACTTGCACAAGTTGCTTCAAACATCTCTTTGTTAGCTCTACTAGCTACTTTTCTTGCTGTTCTGCAATCTTTACATCTTTGTGGTTCATTTTGGAAGCCCTTTTCTGCGTAAAATTCTTGCTCGCCTTCTGTGAAAATAAATTCATTTCCACATTCTTTGCATACTAATGTTTTGTCTTGATACATTTTTTAACCTCGCTTGATTAATATTTTCGCCCGCGGACGGATTTCCACCGACACCTTTGAGAAATACAACGCTCTGTTAGTTAAGCTACTATGGGCATATATGAGGTTGAACTTTGTTCAACCAATTAACAATGAAAAATGAACAGTGAACAATTAAGGTTTTGCTACACAAACACACAATTCAATGCCATATCATTATAATCAAATATAATCAAAATGTCAAGCAAAATAATTTTTATCACTAAAATATAGAGATTTTTGTTCAAAATAGACAAAAACAATTCTTAAACAACAAATAATATTCCAATATATGGTCTATTTTGTTCAAATTATGTATTCAAATCTGTGTTTTTAATTTGCTTTAAATTTGAAATTTTTAATCTTCTTTGCTCTAAAACTTCATTTACCTCATTAATATCAATGTTTAATTGTGCCATCAAAACAAGCAAATGATAGGTTAAATCGCAAATTTCGTTAATTTGCTCTTGCTTATCGTTGCCTTTGGCGGCAATAATTATCTCTGCACTTTCCTCACCGATTTTCTTTAAAATCTTATCAGTTCCCTTATCAAAAAGATAACTTGTGTAAGAACCCTGTGCAGGGGTAGTTTTTCTTTCTTTAATTATTTCGTATAGTTCTTTTAAAATCATAGCAATTTCCCTTTCAAAATAAATTAGAAATGAGGAATGAGGAATTTTGTTTTAAAACTATTTTCTTTAAGTAATTTCTGAACGGTCAAGACCGTTCACTACAAAAAAACTTTCTAATTATCTATGCCTTGAAATTCCATAATTTATACATAAAATTTTTTCAATCATATTATTTGATTGAAAAAACAACTTTTGCTCCCAGTATGGCAAGCAACACCTATTTGCTCAACCTCAATTAGCAGAGTGTCGTTATCGCAATCTGCTTTTATGCTTTTCACAATTTGAAAATTCCCACTTGTTTCGCCCTTGTTCCAAAGCCTTTTTTTTGAACGGCTGTAAAACCAAGTCTTGCCGGTTTCCATTGTTTTCTTTAAGCTTTGCTCGTTCATATAGGCTAACATTAAAACCTCTTTTGTGCTTTGTTCAATTATAATCGCAGGAATAAGTTCGCTTTTTAAAAATAAATCTTTAGTGTTCATAAGTATTTTCCTTTCAGTTTAAGGGTTTTATTAAATTATTTGATGTATTAATTCACTGATTGAATTAATGGTTTGCTCCCATTCTATAGCATTTGCATAACTATATTTATTCTTATATCTTTCCCAATGTTTTTGCATAATCTTATCAACGCTAACTAATTTCAGTATTTCTTTTCCTTTTTCTAAAGTAATTTTATCCGTCCCTCGTCTTATTGATGTTTTTTTAAAAGCTTCCTTTAATACCAAAATATCAATATTGTTTTTCTGGGTAGTTGCTAAAATAAAAACATCATAAAAATCTCTCATTCTTGTATTTGCAATACTTCTAATAATAATGGTTTCAAGTTTTTCCGCCAAAATTGTTTCAAGATTATAAGCTTTTATTTTTATTGTTCTGTCCTCAAACATTAAATTGAAATTATATGTTATCTCTTTTGGCGTAATAAAATCTCCTGTGGTAATATCAATTTTCAAGATTTGTTTAGTTTTGTCCAAAACAGTTTCAATTAATATTCTAAACCCAATATAATCATCTTCATCTCTTATTTCCTCAATTAACTTTAATGCCATTTTAACATTATCGTCAATATTTAAAACAAAAATATCTTCAAATATCTTTTTAACAATTTCTTTTGTTAAAACTTCACCTTTAATAGTAGTATCCATATCCATTGTAGAACGATAATCAATACCTACCATTGCCGCTATTAACATTCCGCCTTTTAAAATAATTCTATCTTGGTATTTTGAAAGGGAAATTCTTTCTAAAAGTCTTTCAAACATATAATTGCGTAGTAAAATTTGTGCATCAATATTATTGGAATGAGATAAATTTTTAATCATTGCTTTTAATTGAGTAGAAGTTTTCATAGCAAAACCTCCATATAACTTCTAATAATCTTTTCCACTCGGAATATTTTGGCATATTCCATTAAAAGAGGAACATTCTTTTTCTTTAGTTTTGAGTATCTTTTAATTGCTGTAGTAATTATAGAAATATCCATTTTACTGCGGTTTCTTATAATATCACATAAAGTGCGTTCAATATTATAAGCATAAATTTTCCTTCCAAACGGAGTTTTAACTTCAATTTTTCCCAAAGAAAAAAATTCCTTTTTAATTGAAAAAACCGTTAGCCCTTCTGAAATAAGTTGTTTAGTGTTGTATCCTGTTGGAACAGTAACGCATGACACTAATGGCTCTCTGTCGCTAAACTCATGTAAATATAAAGCAGTATCGTGAGAATAAATTATGTTTTTTCTTCTTAATTGATAAACAAACATTTTATCCTCAAAAGCTTCCAAAGTTAAATATATTCCGTGAGATATTCTTTCTAATTTTCCTAATTTAACAGCATTAGCTAATTGTATATGATGAATACCTGCGATAGCTACCTGTTTTGATGTTATTATGCCATCACTACCATTAATAAGCAATTGCAGTCTTTCCATATCATTCATAAATATTGCTCTCCTTTGCATTTTATGCTAATATTATAGACCATTTTAGCATAAATTGCAATAGTAAATATAATATTTATTTTTCAACTTTAATTATAGAAATTAGTTCGCTTTTTTAAAATAAATCTTTTGTTTTCATAAGGAAGTTCCTCACTTTATTTTAAAAGTTTTTCTAAATCTTGAAATTCGTTTTCTAATTCCGATGAATTATTATTCATTCTTAAGCGATCGTTTAATATATCAAATGCTGTTTCCCCATCATTGTTTTTTAAGGTTTTATCTGCTCCCTTTTCAATGAGCAGTTTCACAACATTTATATCAATTTCAGGGCTTAATGGATCCAAAGCAAACATAAGCGGAGTTCTGCCCAAATTGTCTTGAACATTAATTCTTGCACCCTTCTCAATCAGTAACTTTGCCATTTCATAATTATTGTTATGGCAAGCATACATTAAAGGTGTAAAATCTCCCGCAAAGCCCACATTTGGATTGGCTCCATTTTCTAATAATCTCTTCGCTGTTTCAAAATCATCGGTTCTCATAGCATAAGTTATCGCTCCATCATTTTTTTTCACTTCTTCAAAACCAGAATAACAATAATAAACTACTAATAATGAAACTATTGTAAAAAATGTTGCTAAAACAGTTGAAATAATTGGAATTAATCTGAGTTTTCCACCTTTTTTATTAATCTTTAAAGCAATATATACAGATAGCCCTGCAATGGATATTGCACCAAAAAATATTGTCAAAAATATGAAAATATAATAAAATGCTACTTGACCCATTCAAATGCCCCCTTATCAAATTATATCCTTAAATACATATTCAATGATATGGATTGCCACGCTTTGCTCGCAATGACAACTTTCAAATTTTACCTTACCGCAATCTTATATTTCCTCAAGTATTCTTTTACCTCTTTAACCGTCAATTCTCCAAAGTGGAAAAGCGAAGCCACCAATGCGGCATCAGCAGAAGATTTTAAAAACACATCCTTAAAATGCTGCAAACTGCCACAGCCACCAGAGGCAATAACAGGAATTTGGACACTATTGCATATAATATTGGTTAATTCTATATCATAACCTGCCTTTGTGCCATCAGTATCCATTGAGGTTAAAAGAATTTCCCCTGCACCTAATTTTTCTACCTTTATAGCCCATTCTATTGCATCAATGCCTGTTTCAATTCTCCCGCCATTTATAACAACAGTAAATTTGCCATTAATATTTCGGCGGACATCCATAGCCACAACAACGCATTGGCTACCAAATTTATCTGCCGCCTTTGAAATAATAGTTTTATCTCTAACCGCCGCAGAATTTATAGAAATTTTATCTGCCCCTGCTCTTAAAATATCCCTAAAATCGTCCACAGTTCGTATTCCACCGCCAACCGTTAAAGGCATAAAAACTTGGCTAGCGGTTTTTTCCACTATATCTATCATAGTGTTTCTGCCCTCGTGGGTTGCTGTAATATCTAAAAATACAAGTTCATCAGCACCCTGCTTTTCATATTCCTTTGCAATCTCCACAGGGTCGCCAACATCTCTTATATTTATGAAATTTACTCCTTTAACCACTCTTCCGTTATCAACATCTAAGCAAGGGATAATGCGTTTTGCTAACAAAACAAATCACCTGTTTCTAATATTTATTTACGGGCGTATGCCATACGCCCCTGCGATTATCGCTTCTTCTAAATTTAAAGTGCCTTCATAAATTGACTTTCCGCAAATGGCTCCGTAAAGCCCGTTTTTGTTAAGTTCTTTTATATGTGAAATATCTTTTATTCCACCACTTGCAATAATATTACAACTAACAGCATTATTAATTTCATTTAACTGTTCAAAATTAGGCGAAGTTAAAGTGCCATCTCTGCCAATATCGGTAAAAATTATAACACTAACCCCAATGCTCTCCATAACCATAGCAAATTCTATAAAATCTATATTTGATGTTTTTAACCAACCATCAGTGCTAACAAAACCATTTTTTGCATCAATGCCAACTGCAATTTTTTCTCCATATTTTGCAACACTTTCTTTAACAAACTGCGGATTTTTAAGTGCCACCGAGCCTAAAATTACCCTTGAAATGCCATTTGATAAATAGTCCTCAATTGTCCTAATATCTCTAATTCCGCCACCAACTTCAACGGGCAAACCTGTTGCAGATGCTACATTAATAAAAAAATCTCTATTGACTTGTTTACCCTCTAAAGCACCATCCAAATCAACCATATGGATAAATTCAGCCCCGCTTTTTTTAAAAGACATAGCAGTTTCAACTGCGTTAGTAGCAACCTTATGAGTGGTAGAAAAATCCCCTTTAACCAAGCGAACACATTGACCATTTTTAATGTCTATTGCAGGTAGAATAATCATAAGACTTTCCTTTCTTAATGAGGAATGAGGAGTGAGGAATGAATGTATCAAAGCCATATTCTTTAATTAAATGACTTAAAACTTCACTCTCCAAATTCAATTTAAAATATAACTTTCAACTTTCTACTGCTTGATTAATTCTACAAAGTTTTTAAGAATTTTTAAACCAACACTACTACTCTTTTCTGGATGAAACTGTGCTCCGAAAACATTTCCTTTGCTAACCAATGCAGGAATTTTTTCTCCATAAACAGTGTAAGCATTAATATTTTCGTCTTTTGTTTCTGCTCTGTAAGAATGCACAAAATACACGAAATCTCCCTCGTTAATTCCATTTAACAAAGGACTTTGGTTTATAAATTTTAAATCATTCCAGCCCATATGGGGAATTTTCAAGCCATTTGCATTTATTTTTACAATTTCTCCATCAATAAGCCCTAAGCCATCACATTCTGAAAATTCACAACTTTTTTGAAAGAGCAATTGCATTCCAAGGCAAATGCCCAAAAAGGGCTTTTGCCTTGCTTGTTCTATTAATATATTAGTAAGTCCTTTATTGTTAAGACTTTTCATAGCAGAGGGAAAAGCCCCAACACCGGGCAAAATAATAGCACTGCTTTTTTCTATTTCTTTTATATCCTTTGTTAAAATGCTTTGAATATTTAAAAATTCAAGTGCTTTTTTAACACTAAGTAAATTGCCCACACCATAGTCAATAATAGATATCAAATTAAAATTCAGCCCTTTCACAAAATATAATTAACAATGAACAGCGAACAATTAAGGTTGCGACTTTGGCGACTTATTAAATTTAAAGAAATGCAAAGCATTTCAACTGAAAATTGTTAATTGTTCATTGTTAACTGTTCATTATTAAAGAACTCCCTTAGTTGAAGGAACTTGACCATTACCCGTCAATTTAACTGCTTCCTTTAATGCTCTGCCTAAAGCTTTAAAAACAGCCTCAACCATATGATGCTTATTTGAACCATATAATACTTTTATATGAAGAGTAATACCGGCATTTACAGCAAAAGCTCTTAAAAACTCTTTTAGCATTTCTCCATCAAAATCTCCTATAATAACATTTTCAACAGGCACATCACAAATTAAATAAGGTCTGCCACTAATGTCAAGGCTCACAAAAGCCAATGATTCATCCATAGGCACATACATTGAGCCGTATCGGTTAATACCCGCCTTATCACCCAAGAGTTCTTTTAAAGCAAGCCCTATTACAATTCCTGTATCCTCAATGGTATGATGAGTATCCACCTTTAAATCGCCCTTAACATTTAACGACATATTAAATCCACCGTGAGCCTTAAACAATTCCAACATATGGTCAAAAAAACCTATGCCGGTTGAAATTTCTCCCTTTCCGCTACCATATAAATTTAGTTTTAGGGAAATTTCAGTTTCATTGGTTTTTCTCTCTAAATTTGCTGTTTTACTCATAATATTAACTCTCCTTTGATTTTTTTGGTAAAGGGTAAGGGATATTTTGGCTGAGAATTGCTGAGGGTTGCTGAGTATCGCTGAGTGTCGTTTTACTCAAACACAAACAATTCTAAGCAATTCTGACCAATCCTCACCTATCCTCACCTTTTTATTAAGAATTTAGTTTTGATACCAACACTTTTTACCTTTAACCCTTAGTCATTAGGCAAGTAATTGTCAATCGTCAATTCTCCTCATTTCTCATTTCTAATTCCTAATTAGTTATTCCTCATTATTTTTTCAAATTCCTTTAAAAACTCTTGGTTTTCCTCTTTACTACCTGCTGTTATTCTTAGTAAATTATTAAAACAACGAACAGCAATTCCTTTTTTCAAAAGTTCTTCATATATTTTAACAGCATTATTTGTTTTAATTAGAACAAAATTAGTAAAAGTATTAAATACGAATAACTCACTATTTTTCTTTTCTATTTCCTTTACACCATTATACAACATTTTTGTGTTATTTTTAATACTTTCTACACAAAAATCAAGATATTTTTTTTCTTTTAGAATACATTGCCCCATTCTCTGTGTCAATTCATTGACATTAAATGGAGATTTTGCGGCTCTTAGAGCATTTGTAAGCTCTTTTGAAGTTATTGCAAAACCTAAACGAAGTGCGGCTAAACCAAATGCTTTTGAGCAGGTTTTTAATATAATTAAGTTTTTATATTTTTTAAATTCATTTATAAGGCTTTCATTCCAAAAGTCCATATATGCTTCATCTAAAACCAAAAGCCCATCAAAACAATTAATTATCTTTTTTATTTCTTCTTTTTTTAGCCCCTGTCCTGTTGGATTGCAAGGATTAGAAAAAATTATAATGCGAGGCTTTTCTTTATTTATTATTTTAATTAATTTATCCACTTCAATATTTAGCATCTCATCTTTTGGTAATTCAATTGTTTTTAAATCAGCCAAAAAGGAATAAAAACGATACATTGAAAAATCGGGAGCAAAACAAATAACTTTATCGTCCTTATCGGTAAAACAGTTTATAATAATTGAAATTAGCTCATCTGAACCATTTCCTGCTGTAATATATTTTTCCTCTACATTAAAATAATCACCGAAAGCCCTACACACATTTTCTGCCAACGGGTCCGGATAGCGATTATATGGCAAATCGTAGGCAATTTTTGAGAGTTTTTCTCTTAAATTTTCTGGCATTGAAATAAAACTCTCATTTGCATCAAACCTTATTTTGTATTGCCCCTTTAATGGCTCATAAGGAGTTAGGTCTTTTAGTTTTTGGTTTAGTATGCTCATAGTGTTTTCCTTTCTAATTGAGAATTGAAAATTTAGCCTGTCAGCAAAGCTGACTGAGGATTAATGCCGTTTTCTTTAATTGATTTAATAATTATTCAATGTTCATTCGGAACGCATTCAATGCGTTCCCTACAAATTTTCAACAACAAATGGATATGATTTGGCATTACAACATAATTATCTATATAAATATTTTCATAATATTTTGGAATATTTTTTATTGCATTATCAACAATTAATCCTAATTCCTTTTAAACCTTATCCCAATAGAATTTTTATGTGCCGTTAGCCCTTCGCTTTCGGCTAAAAGCATAATTTTATCTTTATCTTTTTTTAAAGCCTCTTGCGAATAATAAATAAAACTTGATTTTTTAATAAAACTATCGGTTGAAAGGGGAGAGAAGAACCTTGCTGTGCCACTCGTTGGTAAAATGTGGTTAGGACCTGCAAAATAATCTCCCAATGGTTCGGGCGAATATTTGCCTAAGAATATTGAACCTGCATTTTCTATTTTTTCTAATTGCTCCATAGGGCTTTTTACCATTATTTCCAAATGCTCGGGGGCAATTTCGTTTGACATTTCTATTGCCTTTTCTATACTATCACAAATTATTATTGCCCCATAATCCTCAATAGATTTTTGTGCTATTTCTTTTCTTTCCAATTTAGAAAGTTGAGAATATAGTTCTTTAACTGTGTCATCTGCTATTTTTTTTGAAGTTGTAATTAAAATTGAGGATGCCAAAACATCATGCTCGGCTTGACTTAGCATATCTGCCGCCAAATACGAGCAATCGGCAGTATTGTCAGCTATAATTAATATTTCACTCGGTCCTGCTATCATATCAATATCCACTGTTCCAAACACAAGCCTTTTAGCAGTAGCAACAAAAATATTACCTGGTCCTACGATTTTATCCACCTTTGGAATTGTTTGCGTTCCATAAGCCAAAGCGGCTACCGCTTGTGCCCCACCTACCAAAAATACTCTGTCAACTCCTGCGATTTTAGCGGCGGCTAAAATAATATTATTAGGTAATCCATCCTTGCTTGGAGGGGTAACCATTATTATTTCCTTAACCCCTGCAACTTTTGCAGGAATAGCATTCATTAAAACTGAGGAAGGATAAGCGGCAGTGCCACCCGGCACATAAATTCCAACACGGTTTAGCCCTCTAACCCTTTGCCCTTTAATAGCACCGTCCCCATTATCAATAACAAAGCCTTCCTTTTTTTGCTTTATGTGAAAGGCGAAAATATTTTCCTTAGCCTGTTCCAATGCAGATATTAGCTCCTTTGAAACACTGTTATAAGCCTTTTTAATTTCTTTTTTTGAAACCTCAAAGCTATCCAAATCAACCTTATCAAATTTTTTTGAATATTCTTTTAAAGCTTTATCTCCATTTTCATAAACATTTTCAATTATTTCTTTTACTAAAATTTGCGTTTCATTGGCTGTTTTAATATTTCTTTTTTTTAATTCCTTCAAAAAAATATATTCGTCTTTTCCGTTTGCAATTATTTGTTTAATCATAATATTTTCCCTTTCCATTAGCCAACTTCATTTTTACAAAGTAAAATGTAGAATGTAATTGTCATTGCGAGCGTAGCGTGGCAATCTCATTTTCCACTTTCTACTTATATTAAAGTGCTTCTG
>CAZFQD010000041.1:0-15766 GCA_964520885.1 uncultured Oscillospiraceae bacterium
TGATGTTAAAACAAATAAGAGTGGAAAACAAGAGTATTTAGAGAGTATAATAAATAGCATAATGTTTAATTGAAAGGGGAAATTTCTTTGTCTTATTATATTGGTGTAGATATTGGAACAAGCGGAACAAAAACAGTGCTATTTTCAAGTTTAGGAGAATCAATTGCAAGTTCAACAATTGAATATCCCTTATATCAGCCTCAAAACGGTTGGGCTGAACAAGACCCCAATGATTGGTGGACTGCAACCTATTCTTCAATTAATGAGGTAATAAAAAAGTCAGGGATTAGCAATGACGATATTAAAGGCATTGGACTTTCAGGTCAAATGCACGGTTTAGTTATGCTTGATGGAGAAGGCAAGGTTTTAAGACCGTCTATAATTTGGTGTGACCAAAGAACAGCAAAAGAATGCGAGGAAATCACATCAAAAGTAGGGAAAGAAAGACTTATTGAAATCACCGCGAACCCTGCTTTAACAGGTTTTACAGCTTCTAAAATCCTTTGGGTTAAAAATAATGAGCCTCATAACTATGAAAAGTGCCGTAAAATATTATTACCTAAGGACTATATTAGATTTATGCTAAGCGGAGAATTTGCCACTGAGGTTTCTGATGCCTCCGGAATGCAACTAATTGATATAAATACTCGTAATTGGTCAGATGAAGTTTTGAGCAAGTTGGAAATTGATAAAGTATTACTTTCAAAGGTTTATGAAAGCTATGAAATAAGTTCAACAGTTAATAGCCAATCGTCTAAACTAACAGGCTTGAAGGTTGGCACACCTATTGCAGGCGGAGCAGGCGACCAAGCGGCAGGAGCAGTTGGCAATGGAATCGTTAGAGAAGGAATTGTTTCCTCTACAATTGGCACATCCGGTGTTGTTTTTGCTCATACAAATAAGCCTATTATAGATACGGGTGGTAGGATTCATACCTTTTGCCATGCAGTGCCTAATGCGTGGCATATTATGGGGGTAACACAAGCGGCAGGGCTTTCGCTAAAATGGTTTAGAGATAATTTTTGCCTACAAGAAATAGAAACCGCTAAGCAAATGCAAATAGACCCATATATTTTAATGGATAAAGAGGTTGAAACCGTTCCTGTTGGAGCAAATTCTTTAATATATTTACCATATTTAATGGGAGAAAGAACACCACATTTAGACCCTAATGCAAGAGGAGTTTTCTTTGGGCTATCAGCGATACACACTAAAAAGGATATGCTAAGAGCAGTAATGGAAGGTGTTACATATTCTTTAAAAGATTGTATGGAGATAATAAAGGAAACTGGGATAAAAGTTGATGAGGTTAGAGCCTCTGGCGGTGGCGGAAAATCCGAGCTTTGGAGACAAATGCAAGCGGATATGTTTAACTGTGATGTTTGCACGATTAATTCAAGTGAGGGCGGAGCTTTGGGTGTTGCAATTCTCTCAATGGTTGGCACAAAGGGTTATAATAGTGTTGAAGAGGCTTGTGCTACAATAATTAAGAGAAATAAGACATTAGAGCCTATTTCACAAAATGTAGCTAAATATCAAAATGGGTATGAGCTATATGCCAAATTATATCCTGCACTAAAAGAAAGCTTTTCTCTTTTAGCAAAATAAAGAATTGTTTTAAATATTTTCCCCATCAATATAAGCTATCATTAATATTCGGTTTCTACTATATTTGATTTTTTTTCTATAGAAATAAAAAACAGATATAGAATTGCATTTTTTTGCCTGATATTATTTGCAATGATTTTTACTATTCAAATAAAGAGTGTTTCTGTACCAAACAATAACCCATCAAACGAAAGTACAGAATTAATTACAACAAAAAAAGGTAAAATAGACTTTGCTAAAAACAATCAGGTTAAAGCAAGTGTGAATCTTGAAAACTTGGATATTATATTAACTGATAAAAACAATAATGAACTGCATACTATACCTGAAAGTATTTTAAATAATAAAAATACAAATGGCATTATAGCAATGAATATGCTTTCGCAATTGATTGTTCAATATGTTGACAGTGTTAATCAGCAATATACGGCAAATAGTAAGGTGGGAAGCGTTAACCAGAATACATATACTGTTGAAAAAGGCGAATCTTACATAATTATTATTTATGATTTTTCAAGAAAAGAACAGCAGTTTTCCATTCCGGTAATGATAAAGCTTGTTGAAAACTATGTTGATGTTCAGATTTTATTTGATAAAATTATAGAATACGGTGACACAAGAAGTATAAGTGTTGATTTAATGCCTTATTTTTGTGCTGGAACAAAACAGGATAATGGGTTTATGCTGATGCCTGACGGAAGCGGCTCAATTGTTGATTTTAAATTAGCACCTGACACAGATGCGGTTAAAATGCGGTAGTTTGTGGCATAGCAAAATAGATGTTCAATTTATTAGCGGTAATTCCTTTGTTACTAAGTCAATAAAAAATGCCCGATTATTTACAGCCTTTGACGGTAATTTAATAAACCCCGATACAATAAACTCTTGGCTTGAAAAATTTAAAGAAAAGCACCAATTGCAAGAGTTTACCCCTCACAGTTTAAGGCATACAAATATAACTTTGCAAATAGCCTCTGGAGTTTCTCTTAGAATGATAGCCTCAAGAGCAGGGCATAGTCAAACAAGCACCACAGCAAATATTTACAGCCACGCAATACAAACAGCCGATGAATTAGCCTCTCAAGTCTTAGATGATATACTAACCCCAAAGAATTATAAAAAAGCATAAAAAAATAACCCCTAAGTTTTAAGGCTTGGGGGGTTATCATTAACAAAGTTTTTGTTTATATAATTCCTCTAATAATATATTCTCAATAGTTTTTATGTCTGGTGGATATTTTGATAATTTAACATTTTTTCGTAATAAAGACAGAACCTTTTTAGCTTTTTTACTAATTAAATTAATGGTATGCTCATTCTTTAAAATTAAAGGAGTTTGGCAAATAGAATAATGATGATCTATGTATTTTGGAATAATAGGAATTATGTGAGTAAATATAAATATTTGAGGTTTCCCTGCTATCTCAATTTCTGCATACAAATCACAATTACCTTTTCCATATTTGCTTTCAAGATCTTCAATTCTTTTGCGGTAAATATCTATTTTAGAGCATAAAGGGATAAGCCAAAATAAATGACTTTTTGTGTCTTTAAAGCAATAATAATGTGACCTTTTATTACCTTAATTATTCATTAAATTGCCATCATCAAATTTTTCAAAATATTCATCTGTAATAATATAAAAACCATTTTCAATTAAAGTCAACACATTTTACACTTCCTATTATTAAATATTTAAGCCTCCTAAAAAGGAGGCTTAAAAACAGTTACGAGCCGAAAACTTATTAGTCGCATATCGGCAAGCGAACACAGTTGCCAAATAGGATCTTGTAAGTTTCCTTACATAAGTAGTATATTCATTTGCTAATTTAATTATACTCTTATTTTTTTAATTGTCAATAGTTTTTCGTAGATATATGTATATATATACAGGATATATTTTTTTGTAATTTCAAAATTATTTTCTTGCAATTGCTTGATTTCTTCATCTGCAATCTCTTTATTTTTCTTCGCAGAACTCTTTACAGCAAAAACAATCAAAGCAATTATAACCGCAATAATAAATAAAGGAAATGCAAATATCGCAATTAATATTAAAGTGATAACTCCAAGAACGATAAGCACAGTTTTTAGAACAGACATTTTGTTCTTTGCGATTTTAGTTTCGTTTTCTATTTCTATGTCTGGAATTTCAACTTGCACATTTATACTATGATATTCTTATTGTCCACTTGACAGGGAGTAGTTCATATACCCATATACATATACTTATTTTTTCTAAGATATCAACCCCCCTCCGCCCTTGACATACAACATTTTTTGATTATGTTATTTTACTCTTTAATATCTAAGTACTTTTCCATTACTAATTTTTGGGCTTGTTTTTTTGAATAAAACTTAACCATATCAAAATCATTTTCTAAATATGAACATATATTTGCTGTTTCGTCATCGGTATAATCGTCCACAACAATAATTTGAGGTGCTCCATTTTCAGTTTTGATATTTGAAGTAGCATATAACAAATTTCTAATTACATATTCAACTTTGTTGCAATGCCCTTTTGTAATAATCAAAATTGACATATCTTTTATTGGTCCATCTTTTTTTGTAAAATAATAGTTTATTACACTATTAAACAAATAAATAACTCCTAATAAACAAAAAAAAGCAATAATAATTTTTATTATAAAATCCATTAAAAAATCCCCCTTTGTATTATGATATGAATAAACAAAAAAAAAGATATTTTATTCAAAATAAATTTAAAAATTTTATTAAAATATTTCCAAATTTATGCCAAAATACTATTGACATATAAATTTTACTGTGATATATTAATATACTAAATTACAATGGTTTGGTATACCTTTTTTTCAAATTTTTGTAGTATTAATGAATATAAATGCAAAGATTTTTTTAAAATAATTATTAAATATTTTTTCAATTTAATGTTTGAAAATGGCTTGATTAAAAGAATTATAAGATATATTTGATTATAACGGAAATGGAGTGAATGCTTTTATGGTGTCAACCGACAGCCGTAATAAACCAGAGATAAATCCAGAACAAATCGGAGCTAATTTCACACAACTTGGCAAAAACACACGGGTCAGTTTTTCTAAAATTGGCGAATGCCACAAAATGCCAAATCTCATAGAGGTTCAAAAGAAATCTTATGAGTGGTTTGTTGAGGAGGGTTTATCTGAGGTTTTAAAGGATGCCTCCGGTATTTCTGACCACACAGGAAATTTAACCCTTGATTACAAGGGCTTTTCTATTGAAAACGAACCTAAGTACACTGTTGAGGAGTGCAAGGAAAGAGATACTACTTATTCTACCGCCCTACGAATGACTGTTGGGTTACGCAAGGCTGACACTGGTGAAGAATTAGAACAGGAAATCTTTGTTGGCGATTTTCCATTGATGACAGATACAGGAACATTTATTATTAATGGAGCTGAAAGAGTTGTAGTTTCACAGCTTATTCGTTCTCCCGGCATTTATTACACTGTTGAATATGACCGAAGTGGTAAAAAACTATTTAGTGGAACTATTATGCCAAATAGAGGACCTTGGATTGAATTTGAAAGTGATTCTAATGATGTATTATTTGTTAGAGTTGATAAAAATAGAAAGTTGCCCGCAACAGTATTAGCAAGAGTTATGGGAGTTTTCACAAATGACCAAATTTTAGACCTTTTTGGGACTGACGATAAAATGTTAGCCACCCTTGAAAAAGATAACACCGAAGATTATGAGTCGGCATTACTTGAACTATATAAAAAATTGAGACCGGGTGAGCCACCAACTATTGAAAGTGCTGAATCTCACATTAGAAATATATTTTTTCATAAGAAAACCTACGATTTAACAAAAGTTGGAAGGTATAAATACAACAAAAAACTTGCAATTGCTACTCGAATTAGAGGAGCAGTTTTAGCAAAACCTGTTGCTGATATTAGAACTGGTGAAGTAGTGGCAGATGCCGGTGATGTTATTTCTCGTGAAATAGCAGAAGATATTGAAGCAAGAGGTATTAACGAAGTATGGCTTAAAATTTCCGATAAAGAAATTAAAGTTTTTTCTAACGGTATGGTTGATATGAAAAACTTTGTTGATTTTAAACCAACTTATTTTTCTCAACACATTAATCCAAAAACAAAAGATACAGAATTTTTTGAAGCTTCTATTAAGGAAAAGGTTAAGGCCGATGTTCTATTTGAAATTTTAGATGAGACACAAGACGAGGCTACAATTAAGAAATTAATTACAGAAAAATTAGATAAATTAATTCCATTGCATGTTATAGCCGAAGATATTTTAGCTTCTATAAATTATTTAAATTGTTTGTCTTATGATTTAGGCACAATTGATGATATTGACCATTTGGGAAACAGAAGAATTCGCTCTGTTGGAGAACTATTACAAAACCAATTCAGAATTGGTTTTTCAAGAATGGAAAGAAGTATTAAGGAAAGAATGAATATTCAAGATATTGACTGTACTCCGCAAGCACTTGTCAATACAAGGCCTGTGTTAGCATCAATTAAAGAATTTTTTGGTTCTTCTCCACTATCGCAATTTATGGACCAAACTAATCCTTTAGCCGAATTAACTCATAAACGAAGATTATCAGCATTAGGTCCAGGAGGTTTAACAAGAGATAGAGCAGGCTTCGAGGTGCGAGATGTTCATTATACTCACTATGGTAGAATGTGTCCTATTGAAACCCCTGAAGGTCCTAATATTGGGCTTATTTCATACCTTTCAACCCATGCGAGAATTAATGAGTATGGATTTATTGAGGCTCCATATAGAAAGATTAACAAGAAAAAGAAAAAAATCACTGATGAGGTTGTTTATATGACAGCCGATATAGAAGATGAATTTATAGTAGCACAAGCAAACGAACCAATAGTTAACGGCTTCTTTGAAAGAAAAAGAGTTACATCAAGGCATAGAGAAACCTTTTTAGAAATAGAAAGTGATAAGGTTGACTTTATGGATGTTTCTCCAAAAATGGTTGTTTCGGTTGCTACCTCAATGATACCTTTCTTAGAAAATGATGATGCAAATCGTGCGTTAATGGGCTCAAATATGCAACGACAAGCAGTGCCTTTACTTGTTACAGAATCACCTATTGTCGGAACCGGAATGGAATATAAAGCGGCTGTTGACTCTGGTGTGTGCGTAATTGCAAAGAAAGACGGAGTTGTTGAAAAGGTTTCTTCTAATGAAATAATTATTAAAGGCAACGATAATCAAAGAGAAATATATCATTTAACTAAATTTATGCGTTCAAATCAAGGAACTTGTATAAATCAAAAGCCAATTGTAGTCAAAGGACAAGTAGTTAAAGCATTAGATGTTATCGCTGATGGGCCTTCTACCAATAATGGTGAAATTTCATTAGGTAGAAATGTTTTAATTGGCTTTATGACTTGGGAAGGCTATAACTATGAAGATGCTATACTAATAAATGAACGCCTTGTAAAAGAAGATGTGTTTACTTCAATTCATATTGAGGAATACGAATTAGAAGCAAGAGAAACAAAATTAGGGCCCGAGGAAATAACAAGAGAAATCCCAAATGTAGGCGAGGATTCACTTAAAGATTTAAACGAGCAAGGCGTTATTAGAATAGGTGCTGAGGTTCGTTCTGGTGATATATTGGTTGGCAAGGTTACTCCAAAGGGAGAAACTGAATTAACAGCTGAAGAAAGATTACTTCGTGCAATATTTGGTGAAAAAGCAAGAGAAGTTAGAGATACATCGTTAAAAGTTCCTCATGGTGAAAGCGGAATTGTAGTAGATGTAAAAATTTTTACAAGAGAGAATTGTTCTGAATTATCTCCAGGTGTAAATAAAGTAGTTCGCTGTTATATTGCTCAAAAACGCAAAATTTCTGTTGGCGATAAAATGGCTGGAAGGCATGGTAATAAAGGCGTTATTTCTCGCATACTTCCACAAGAGGATATGCCTTATATGCCGGATGGAACTCCGCTTGATATATGTCTTAATCCTTTGGGCGTTCCTTCAAGAATGAACATTGGTCAAGTGCTTGAAGTGCATTTGGGCTTTGCCGCAAAGACACTTGGTTGGAAAATTATGACCCCTATATTTGACGGTGCTCACGAAAGAGATATTACTAAATGCTTAGAACTCGCAGGCTATGATGCAACCGGAAAGGTGCAACTTTATGATGGTAGAACAGGAGAGCCATTTGATGGACCTGTTACCGTTGGATATATGTATTATCTTAAATTAGCACATCTTGTTGACGATAAAATTCATGCAAGGTCAACTGGCCCTTATTCTCTTGTTACTCAACAACCATTAGGTGGAAAGGCACAGTTTGGTGGACAGAGATTTGGAGAAATGGAAGTTTGGGCTTTAGAGGCATATGGAGCGGCTTATACTTTGCAAGAGATTTTAACCGTTAAATCGGATGATGTTATTGGTAGAGTGAAAACTTATGAAGCTATTGTAAAGGGCAAAAATATTCCTAAGCCCGGCATTCCAGAGTCGTTTAAGGTTTTAATTAAAGAACTTCAATCATTGGCACTTGATGTTAAAGTTCTTTCAAAGGATTTGGAAGAGGTAGATATTTCCACTAACTTTGATGACAATAATGATGAGCAATTATATGATCCCAGCAAGGATATGTTCCCTTCAATTGCTAACGAGGATGAATTAGCTAGTGGTTTCTTAATTGAAGACGAGGAAAATGAGGATGACTTAATTGTAGCATCAATTTTAGGGGAAGAAAAAAATGATGAAGTTGTAGATGATTACCCCAAAATTGATGACGACATTATTGTTGAAGATAATGATGACGATGACGATGACGATAACGATGAAAACAATAAATAATAACTTATATATGGAAGGAGCATGATAAAGATATGCAATTCAATGTCTTTGAAGCCATAAAAATAGGTCTTGCCTCACCCGAAATTATTAAAAGTTGGTCTAGCGGGGAAGTTAAGAAGCCCGAAACTATAAATTATAGAACCCTAAAGCCTGAAAGAGATGGTTTGTTTTGCGAGAAAATTTTTGGTCCATCTAAGGACTGGGAATGTCATTGTGGAAAATACAAAAGAATTCGCTATAAAGGCAAAATATGCGAACGATGTGGAGTTGAGGTTACTCGTTCTAAGGTTCGTCGTGAAAGAATGGGTCATATTGATTTGGCGGCACCTGTTTCGCATATTTGGTACTTTAAAGGTATCCCTTCTCGTTTAGGTTTATTACTTGACCTTTCTCCTCGTATTTTAGAAAAAGTATTATATTTTTCATCTTATATTGTTTTAGATGCCGGAGATGCAAATGATAGAATTAGTGATAAAGATATTCTATCTGAAAAAGAATATCGTGATTTAAGGGAAAAATATGAGGATAGTTTTAGTGCAGAAATGGGAGCAGAAGCTATTAAAAAGTTATTACAAGCTATTGATATTGTTAAACTTTCTACAGAATTAAAGGAAGAATTAATAACTGCTTCCGGTCAAAAGAAAGCAAGAATTATTAAAAGGCTTGATGTTGTTGAAGCGTTTAGACTTAGTGGTAACAAACCTGAATGGATGATTTTAGATGTAATTCCCGTTATTCCACCGGAAATTAGACCTATGGTTCAATTAGATGGTGGTAGATTTGCTACTAGTGATTTAAATGACCTTTACAGAAGAGTTATAAATAGAAATAACCGTTTGAAAAGATTATTAGAACTTGCGGCACCGGAAATAATAGTTAGAAATGAAAAGAGAATGTTACAAGAGGCGGTTGACGCTTTAATTGACAATGGCAGAAGAGGAAGAGCTGTGGGAGGTCCTAATAACCGAGCCTTAAAATCTCTTTCTGATATGCTAAAGGGTAAGCAAGGACGATTTAGACAAAACCTTTTGGGCAAGAGAGTTGACTATTCCGGCCGTTCTGTTATTGTTGTTGGTCCTGACTTGAAACTATTTCAATGTGGACTTCCAAAGGAAATGGCATTAGAGTTATTTAAGCCATTTGTTATGAAACGCCTTGTTGAAATGAATAATGCAAAAAATATTAAAAGTGCTAAGAAAATGGTTGAGAGAGCTTCAAATGATGTTTGGGACGCATTAGAAGATGTTATCAAGGAACATCCTGTTTTGCTAAATCGTGCTCCAACACTTCATAGATTGGGTATTCAAGCCTTTGAGCCTGTATTAGTTGAAGGTAAAGCATTAAAGTTGCATCCACTTGTTTGCACTGCATATAATGCCGATTTTGACGGGGACCAAATGGCAGTTCATGTTCCACTTTCAGCAGAGGCACAAGCAGAGGCAAGATTTTTAATGCTTTCAGCTAATAACCTTTTAAAGCCACAGGATGGCCGTCCTGTTACTGTTCCAACACAGGATATGGTTTTGGGTTCGTATTATTTAACAATAATTAATGAAAACGAAAAGGGTGCCAATAAGAAATTTTCATCTTATAATGAGGCAATTATGGCATATAGTGTTGGCGAGGTTGGACTTCACGCACCTATTAAGGTTAGAGCCGAAAGAATAGTAAATGGGGTAAAACAACAAAAACTTATTGATGCCACAGTTGGAAGACTTATTTTTAATGACCCTATTCCTCAAGATTTAGATTATGTCGATAGAACTGATGCTGAAAAGATGTTTGATTTAGAAATATCTTTTGTTGTTTCAAAAAAACATATTGGGAAAATAATTGATAAATGTATAGGCAAGCATGGGTTAGCAAAAACTGCAGAAATGCTTGACAAAATTAAGGCTCAAAGTTTTAAATATTCCACAAAGAGTGCAATTACAATTTCTATTTCTGATATGGAAATCCCACCTGAAAAATATATTTTTGTTGAAGAAGCAGAAAAAAGAGTTGAAAAAATTACAAGAGATTTTAGAAGAGGCTTGTTATCAGAGGATGAAAGATATCATAAGGTAATTGAAGAGTGGGAGGAAACAACTAAGAAGGTTACAAATGCTCTTGAGGAACATCTTAATGAGTTAAATCCAATATATATGATGGCTAATTCGGGAGCAAGAGGTTCAATTAGCCAAATAAGACAGTTGGCGGGTATGAGAGGTCTTATGGCAAACACTTCAGGTAAGGCTATTGAGGTCCCTATTCGTGCTAATTTCCGTGAAGGTCTTAATATTTTAGAGTTCTTTATTTCCTCACGGGGAGCAAGAAAAGGTCTTGCTGATACAGCTTTAAGAACCGCCGATAGTGGTTATTTAACAAGAAGATTAGTTGATGTTTCACAAGATGTAATTATTCGTGAGTATGATTGCAAAACAACAGCCGGTATTACTGTTAGAGAAATCCGAGATGGAAATGAAAGAATTGAACCATTGTTTGACCGTTTAGTTAGCAGAACAGTTCTCGAAGATGTTATTCATCCAAAGACTGGTGAAATAATTATTAAAAAAGATGAAATAATATATGATAGTATTGCCGATAAAATAGTAAAAGCAGATATTAAAGAAGTTAAAATTAGAACAATACTTGAATGTAAAAGCCGATTTGGAGTTTGTGCTAAATGCTATGGTTCTAATTTGGCTACCGGCGAACTTGTTAATACAGGTGAAGCGGTTGGTATTATTGCCGCACAATCAATTGGTGAGCCTGGAACACAGTTTACAATGAGAACCTTCCACACTGGAGGTATTGCAGGAAGCGATATTACTCAAGGCTTACCTCGTGTAGAAGAATTATTTGAAGCAAGAAAACCAAAGATTTTAGCGGTTGTTGCAGAAATTGATGGAACTATTAAATTTCAAGACATTAAGAATGTTAAGCACATTATTATTACTAATGAAGATGGCGAAGAAAAAGCACATCCTATTAACTATGGACTTAGAATTAAAGTTGTTGAGGGACAGGTTGTTTCTGCCGGAGATGAACTAACTGAAGGCTCAAAAAATCCTCACGATATTTTAAGAATACAAGGCACATTCGCAGTTCACGGTTATTTAATTCAAGAGGTTCAAAGAGTATATCGTATGCACGGTGTTGATATTAACGATAAGCACATAGAAGTAATTATTCGTCAAATGATGCGAAAGGTTAGAATTGAAGAAGCAGGGGATAGCAATATTTTATTAGGTGCTATGGTAGATAAATTTGAAATTATGGATGCAAATACTGCTATTCGCCAAAGAATTGAAAATGGTGAGAAAGACTTAACAGAAGCAATTGGAAATACTATTCTATTAGGAATTACAAAGGCTTCTCTTGCAACTGATAGCTTTTTATCCGCCGCTTCCTTCCAAGAAACCACAAGAGTTTTAACCGAAGCTGCAATTAAGGGAAAGATTGACCCATTGTTAGGACTTAAAGAAAATGTTATTATAGGAAAATTAATACCGGCAGGAACAGGCTTACAGCAATATAGAGATGTTATTATAACAGAACATACTATCATATAAAATGTGTTTAAGGCTGTAACTATTATGGTTACAGCCTTAGACTGTCGACAGCAAAACACATAAAAAATGAATTAAAGAAAAGAGAATTTATGGAAAATATATTATTTAAAGATTTAAAAATTTCAAAAGAAATATTAAAGGCTATTGAAAAAATGGGCTTTGAGGAAACTACTCCAATTCAAAGTCAAAGTATTACAACAATATTAGAGGGTAAGGATGTAATTGGTCAGGCTCCAACTGGAACGGGCAAAACCTGTGCTTATGGAATTCCAATCATTGAGAATATTGACATTCACAATGAGAATATTCAAGCTTTGATTTTATGTCCTACAAGAGAATTGGTTATACAAATAGCTGAAGAACTTTCAACAGTTGCTCAGTATAAGCATTTAATAAAAATATTGCCAATATACGGGGGACAACAAATTGAACGACAAATTATGTCATTAAAAAAGCGTCCGCAAATAGTTGTTGCTACTCCCGGAAGAATGATGGACCATTTAAGAAGGAAAACTGCTAAAATAGGTGAATTAAAGATAGTTGTATTAGATGAAGCGGATGAAATGCTTAATATGGGCTTTCGTGAGGATATAGATATAATTTTAGAAACAGTTCCACAGCAAAAGCAAATGGTGCTTTTTTCAGCTACTATGCCAAAAGAAATAATTGCAATTGCAAACAAATATCAAAAAGATGCTGTTACAGTTAAGGTTACTCATAAGGAACTTACTATTCCAAGTATTGATCAGTATTATGTTGAAGTTAAAGGCAGAAATAAAGCAGATGTTTTAACAAGATTTATTGACCAATATCAATATAAACTTTGTTTAATTTTTTGTAATACAAAAAAAATGGTAGATGAACTTACAAGTATTTTAATGACAAGGGGTTATTTAGCAGAAGCACTTCATGGAGATATGCGACAAATGCAAAGAGATAAGGTTATGTCTCGCTTTAGAAAGGGAACTATTGAATTTTTAGTTGCCACTGATGTTGCAGCACGAGGAATAGATGTAGAAGACATTGAGGCTGTGTTTAATTATGATGTGCCAAGTGACGAGGAATACTATGTTCATAGAATAGGAAGAACGGGAAGGGCTAACAAAAAGGGCATTTCTTATACCTTTGCAACCCCACGAGATATGTTTGCACTTCGTGAAATTATGCGTTATACAAAGGCGGTAATTCATCCTATAAAAGCTCCGACTTTTTCGGATACTCAAGACACAAAAGTTAAATCTCATCTTGCAAATGTTAAGGAAATTCTTGAAAATGACGATATTACCAGATATGTTGGATATATTGAAAAAATGCTAATGGAAAATGAAGAAAATGATATTACAACTCTTGATATAGCGGCGGCATTTTTAAAACTAACAATAGGCGATAAAAGCAATAATTCAGTTTCTTTTCAAAATGAGGAAAACGAAAAAGCAACTGCCCAATTTGGAATGTTGAGATTGTTTATAAATATAGGTAGAATGGATAAAATGGACAAGGGTAAAATAATTGAATTAATTGCTGCCAACACCTCAATTAGAGGTAGTGAAATAGGCACTATTGATATTTTTGATAAATTTTCCTTTATTGAATTGCCATCTGAAAAGGTTGATGATGCTATTATATCTTTGAATAAGGTTAAGGTTCATAATAGAAAAGTTAACATTGAAATAGCAAACAAGAAAAAATAAGGGGAATATATTTATGAACCTAAATATTGTTGATTTAAAAACAATTGAATATGGAAAATGTTTAGAGTTTCAATATGCCTTACACAAAAAAAGAGTAAACAATGAAATACAGGATACTCTTTTGTTGTTGGAGCATAACAGTGTTATAACTTTGGGAACAAGAGGAGATTATAATAATATTTATTTGGATAAAGAAAAATTAAAGGAGTTTAGCATCGATATTTTTGAAGTTAATAGAGGCGGAGATGTTACATATCACGGACCGGGACAAATTGTGGGCTATTTAATTATGGATTTAAAAAGTCTGCAAAATGATTTAAAAGAATTCGTTAAAAAAATGGAGCAAAGCATAATTAATTTATTAAATAATAATTATTCTTTAAAAGCATATAGGCAACAAGGTAAATTTACTGGTGTATGGCTCGGAGAGAAAAAAATCGCCGCTATTGGAATAGAGGCTAAAAAATGGGTTACAATGCATGGCTTTGCCTTTAATATTAATACAAATTTAGAGCATTTTAAATTAATTAATCCTTGTGGCCTTTCAAAAGAGGTAACCTCGTTAGAACAGCAAATTGGCTTTAAAGAAGATATACAAAAGGTAAAAGAAGGATTAGCTATTAACATATGTAATGAATATCAAAGAACTCCAATTAAAATGGATATAAAAGAATTATTAGATAATAAGTGATTTTAAGGATTTTGAATAAAATAAATATTTAGGATGATTTTTTTGAAACCTATTAACAACATTGATTTTTTTGATTTAGATGATGAAAATAACGCAGAAATTAAATGCAAAATAAATAGTGTGGCTAACTTGTTTATAAGTTATAATGGTTTATTACTCGATTTACGGGAATATATTAATTCAAATTTAAATGAAATAAAAAAAGGTAATTTTATTGATAAAATAATTATATTGTTTCTTTCTAAGGTAATTGAAATACTGGATTCAATAACTGTATTAACAAATTATTCTTGTATTAATCAACTTAACAATTTAATAAGACCACTTTTTGAAACCTCGCTTTCTTTAAAGTTTATTTTAGTTGATAACAGCAATTATGAAAATAAAGCGGCTACTTATTATATTGAAGAGCTTGTTGCTAAAATTTCTCAGCTTAATAAAATTATTAAGAATGTTAAGTTTTTTCAGGAGCGAAAATTTATTAAAGACAAATCTAAATATAATATACAAAATATAAAAGATGAAATTTTAATGTATGAAAATTCAATTAAATCTAATCCTGTAACTTTAGAAATATATGAAAATTGGGGAAAAAATAAGTATTGGTACAATTCTTTCGATTGCAAAACAATAAAAGACATTGCTGAAAAAGTTGATAAAATTGAAACTGATAGAATGAAATGGGTTGTTACATATGATGATATTTATACTCATTTATCAAGAGAATCTCATGCGAAAAATGCAGTAAAAATGATGAGTGTTTCTAATGGGAAAGCTTATTTTCAAAAAATACGAGAACCTACAAACATTTCATTTAAAATTGACTTAATTTATGGTTTTGTAAATAATATTTCCTTTTCTATTATTGAATTTTACGGTTTAAAAAAATCATCGTTCTGCAAAAACTTTATTGAAAAATCTATCGTCTTAATTAATGAACGAAAAAATATTTCAAGTTAAAGGTATTATTATGGAAAAAGAATTGCCAAAAAGAAAAAAGTTAAGACTAATAGAATATGATTATTCTAATAACGGATACTATTTTATTACAATTTGCACAAAAGGTAAAATTTGCGTTTTGTGTAGGGGCGAACAGTGTTCGCCCGAAAATCCTAAGCAATTTATTCTTACTAATATTGGTAAAATAGTTGAAACCTCAATTATTAATATTACTAAATACTATCAAAACTTAGAAATTGTTAAGTATGTAATTATGCCTAATCATATTCATTTAATTATTATTTCCAATAAAAACGGGCGAACACTGTTCGCCCCTACTACCTCGTAACATTTAAAACTTGACATTTATAAAATAATATGATAAACTCTAATAGATAGTGTAAAAACTTTTATGAAAACTTCTGAAACAAACCCTTGACAGCCAA
>CAZFQD010000042.1:0-15519 GCA_964520885.1 uncultured Oscillospiraceae bacterium
TTAAAAGCAGGCGGAAAAACCATTGCAGTTCTCGGAGGTGGAGTGGATTTTATTTATCCTTATGAAAACAAACTATTATATGAGGAAATAATAGCTTCAGGTGCTGTTATTTCAGAATTCCCACCTAAAACAAGACCATTGCGTGAAAATTTTCCCATTAGAAATAGAATTATTAGCGGTATATCTCAAGGGACAGTTATTGTTGAAAGCGGTGAAAGAGGTGGTTCTATGATAACAGCCCGTTTAGCCTTAGAGCAAGGAAGAGATGTATTTGCCGTGCCAGGTATGATAGATAGTTCCCAAAGTGTTGGCACTAATGAGTTAATTAAGCAGGGTGCAAAATTAGTTACAACCGGTTTGGATGTATTAGAGGAATATGCCGATATTAATTCCTATAATGTTGTTAGAATAGAACAATTCGGAGATTTTTCAGCACTCGATGGAACAAAAGATACTACATACAACAAAATTGCAAGTCCCTCTTTGCCATACAATAATCTACCGCAAGGCGATACAAAAAAGGTTTATGAGGTGCTAACCTATGAGCCCATACATATTTCGGATATTAGTGCAAAGGCTAACCTTTGCGCATCTGAAACTGCTACTGCACTTTTAATGCTTGAAATGGAAGGATTAGTTCTACCTTTAACAGGTGGATTTTATAAAATAAAAAATTAAGGTGGTTTTAAATTGTCTAAACTCGTAATTGTTGAAAGCCCGGCAAAGGCAAAAACTATAAAAAAATATTTAGGTAGTGGCTTTGAGGTTACTGCTTCTATGGGACATATTCGTGATTTACCACAAAGTCGTTTAGGGGTTGATGTTGAAAGAGGTTTTAAGCCCGATTATGTTCCTATGCGTGGAAAAAATGAAACTATTAGCAAATTGAAAGAAGTGGCAAGTAAAAGTGATTATATATATTTAGCTACTGACCCTGATAGAGAGGGTGAAGCAATTAGTTGGCATTTAGCATACATTTTAGGTATAGATAGTAAAAGCCCGGTGAGAGTATCCTTTAATGAGATTACTAAAAGTGCAGTTAAACACGGTATTGATAATCCAAGAATTATTGATGAAAATTTAGTTAATGCACAACAAGCAAGAAGAATTCTTGATAGATTAGTGGGCTATAAACTAAGTCCATTTTTGTGTAGAAAAATTAAAAAAGGTCTTTCGGCAGGAAGAGTTCAATCGGTTACTACACGATTAATTGTAGATAGAGAAAGACTAATAAGAGATTTTATTCCCCAAGAATATTGGAATTTAACTGCTTTTTTTAATAGCAAAGAAAACAAATTATTTTCTGCTAAGTTTCACGGAGATACTAAAAAGAAAATAGAAATAAATAATAAGCAACTTTGCGATAAGATTTTAAATGAATTAAATAATGCCCCGTATATTGTTAATAAGGTTAAAAAAGATACTAAAACAAGGCAGTCCGCCCCTCCTTTTATAACCTCAACACTCCAACAAGAGGCAGTAAAAAGATTTTCATATTCCTCAAAAAACACTATGCGAATAGCACAACAATTATATGAAGGCGTAAATATTAAGGAAATGGGTTTACAAGGTTTAATTACTTATATGAGAACCGACTCTTTAAGGGTTTCTAATGATGCTGTAAATGAGGCAAAAGAATTAATCATAGCAAAGTTTGGCGAGCAGTATTATCCAAAAACTCCAAAAATCTATAAATCAAAAGCAAACTCTCAAGATGGACACGAAGCAATTAGACCTTCAATGGTTACATTAGAACCAAATAAAATAAAAGATAGTTTAACTCCTGAGCAATTTAAATTATATAAATTAATTTGGGATAAATTTATGGCAAGCCAAATGGCTTCAGCAATATATGAAACCTTAAATATTGATATTTTAGCAAATGGATATATTTTTAAAACAAGCGACCAAAAAATTATATTTGCTGGTTTTACTGCTCTTTATGAAGATTATAATGAAGATAAAAAAGAAGACGATTTTGGGAAATTGCCAAAGAATTTAAAGGAAGGCACAGTTTTATCCTTTAAAGAATTAAAGGGTGAACAAAAGTTTACACAGCCTCCTGCAAGATATACAGAAGCTTCATTAATTAAGGCTTTAGAGGAAAACGGAATTGGAAGACCAAGTACCTATGCACCAACAATTTCAACCATAATTGGCAGAAACTATGTGGAAAAAGAAGCAAAGGTATTAAAACCAACTGTTTTAGGCGAGATAACGACAGATTTAATGACAGATTGTTTTTCAGATATTGTGGATGTTGAATTTACTGCTAATATGGAAAATAAATTAGATACCATTGAAGAAGGAAAAACAAATTGGATAGATGTTTTGCGAGAATTTTATAAGCCATTTGCAAATAAATTATCAATAGCAGAAGAAAAAATGAAAGATAAGTATATTAAAGTACCTGATGAAAAAAGTAATATCATTTGCGATAAATGTGGTAAAAATATGGTAATTAAGTTAGGCAGATTTGGAAAGTTTTTGGCTTGTCCTTCTTATCCTGAGTGTAAAAACACAAAGCCCATAGTTAATGAAACAAAAGGTATTTGCATAAAATGTGGTGGTATAATACTACAAAAAAAATCTAAAACGGGAAGAAAGTTTTTTGGCTGTGAGAATTATCCTAAATGCGATTTTGTAAGTTGGGATGAGCCAACAAGCGAACTTTGTCCTAATTGTAATAGCACTCTATTTAAAAAGAATGGCAAAGTAAAAAAGATTTATTGTGTTAAAGAAGGCTGCAACTTTGAAAAAGTTGAAAGTGGAAAATCTAATTGAATCTCATGAGACCCTTCGTTTCACTCAGGGTGACAACTCTCTTGTGGACTTTTTACTTGAATAATTATTAACCAAAGTCGTGCCTGCAACCTACCTTGATACCTGTATTTTCAAACAAACACACAATTTTCTCGGTAAATTCAAAATCTGAAAGGCTGTCATCTTGTATGATAGTCTTTGTTTTGTCTAAGAGTATTGTCCTTTCGCTATTGACTACTAATTATGACTACTAATTATAATAATTATTATAAAAATAATAACAAAAATAATTAGAAAAATAATTAGAAAAATATGTTGACAAATAGTTATAATTAATATATGATGTATTTATGTTAAAGAAAAAGGCGGTGACAATTCAAATGAATATTTTTACAAAAGCAATCGTTTCAAATTCTGAAATGATAAAGAATTATAAAGATTGCAGAGAAAAGGCAGAAAATTTTGGCAAGGTTTTCATTTTGAAAAACAATAAACCCGATGCTGTATTGTTTTCTGTTACTGAATATGAAAGGCTTTCATCATTTATTGTATATTTAGAAAGTCTTGATGAAAAAGATATTGCAAAGGTTATTGTGGCTTTGCAAAAGGAAGAAAACAGGAAAAGATATTCCATTGAAGATACAAATAATGACATTAAATAAATGACAGCAACAAGTAATACTATTTCGCATTAGAAAAGTAAAGAGAAAAGAAAGAAAGAGAGAGCAAAAGCATCGCATAAGGTCGCTGTAAAAATTGGTGTCCTAATCGTTGCAGGCATAGTAATGGGTATTATTTTTGCTTTAAACTCTGGAAAGGAGACACGAAAAGATATGAATAAAGCTATCAACAATATAGAATCCATCAATAATGCAGTTCAGAAAAAGGCGGAGGCGATAAAGGATTCCTCAGCTCATACAACGCAGAAAATATGCAATGTCATCAAAGAAGTTAATGGAAAAACCAAAGGCGTAAAAAAAGATATTAAAGACGGTTATAATGAAATAAAACAAGATATTCATAAAACTGCCAAAAATATTTCCAAAGAACTCAAATAAACCTGTAAAGTGAGGGAAACATTATGTTATGGCTAATAGCAATAATTCTCATCGTCTTATGGTTTCTTGGCATAGTTTCTTCATATACTATAGGAGGATTTATTCATATTCTTCTTGTAGTCGCTATAATTGTAGTTTTGGTGAGAATAATTAGAGGAAAAAGAATACTTTAGCAGATGAATATACCAATTTTATTTTTAGTATTTGCTATTATTTCTGCTGTTGCAGTTTATGCCTTCCGCAAGAGAGTAACTAATCAATAAAATAAAATTAAAATGGAGGAATATTAAATGGACGAAATAAATATAAAAACAGGTGAAAGTAAAGTAAATGCAGAGGAAAGCAATATAAAACAAGAGGAAAAAGGAAGATTTACAATTAGAAGAATTATCTATTATAGCTTTGGTGTTTTAGAAGTTTTGTTTGCATTTCGCCTTGTTTTCAAAGTTCTTGGAGCAAATTCTCAAGGTGCCTTTGTATCAATCATATATTCTATTACACAAATATTTTTAGCTCCTTTTACCGGCATTTTCAGAATGGCAACAACAGATGGCATAGAAACAAAGTCGGTATTAGAACCAACTCTTATTATTGCAATGGTAGTTTATACTTTATTAGCTTGGGGTATTGTCAAGTTAATTGAGATTATGAGTAATCGTAAGGACTCTAATACTCCGTCAGAATAATTAGAGTTTACTGAAACTCCACATTCTATAAAGTTTTTACTACTATCAAACAAGCCTCGTTTTTGTTAGAATATTAGCAAAAATGAGGCTTTGCTATTGGTTAAAAAATGTTTAATTAAGGGAGATGCAACATTGAATTTTCAATATTTTAACCCTGTTTTTGGATTTGTCGTAGGTTTGAGTTTCGTTTTGTTACTATGGATTGTTATAGTAAGAGCACGAAATAACAGAAAAATCAATATAAGATATGCCTCGTTAACAGTAGAGGAGTTGGAGGACCATGCAAGGCGAATGGCTTTGGAACATTATGTTTCTCCCAAAAGAAACATTCTCAATTGGCCTATTCCAAGGATGAATGATAACTATAATTTTATTATTTCTGTTTATAAAAGTTTGAATGAAGATATAAAACAAAAACGAGCTGTACCTACAGCGGCTGAATGGCTTTTGGATAATTTCTATGTCATAGAAGAACAAGTGAAAAGTATTAGAAGAGACCTAAGCAAGAAGAGCTATTATCGTTTGCCCGTCTTAAAAAGCGGACCTTTTAAGGGATATACAAGAGTATATGCAATTGCTATGGAGTTGACCGCCCATATAGATGGACAGATTGAAGAAACCACACTTTTAAAATATCTAAAAGCATATCAATCACATATTATCCTTTTTGACAGAGAGATATGGGAAATTCCTACAATGATTAGATTAGCCCTCATAGAGAACATACGAAATAACTGTCAAAAGATAAAAGAAACCAAAAGGCAATGGAATTTAGCGGATGAAATTGTTGAAAAATATTGCTCTGATGATTCGGTTAAAATAGAAAAAATACTTGAGCCATTAAAGAATAATATTGATTCTGTTTATGAAGCTAATCCTTCATTTATAGAGCATTTATTTTATAGGTTGAGAAGAACCGGAAAAAGTTTTACAAATGTTTTAAGGTACATTGATGAGACACTTGATAAATTTGGAACTACAACAGAAAATATCGCACAAAAAGAATATAATTCTCAAGCCGCAAGCACTGTTTCTATGGGAAATTGTATCGTTAGCCTTAAATATGTCTCAAGTCATAGTTGGGTAGATTTGTTTGAGAATGCCAGTTTTGTTGAACAGATTTTAAAAAATGATCCCGATAGAACATACAAACTGATGGATATGAATTCCCGCAATTATTATAGAAGGCAGATTGAAAAATTAGCTAAAAAATATGGTGTTTCAGAATTACATATAGCCAGAGAAGCTATTGAACTTGCCAAAATTGCTTTTTTGGAATCTGAAAAAAAAACCAATGAAGATGTTTTGTTAAGTTGCAAGTCTCATGTGGGTTACTATCTTGTAGGCAATGGTGTAAGAGAACTTGAAAATAAGCAAAAAGGTAAAATAAAAGTTAAAACAAAAGTTATCCGAATTATAGAAAAACATCTTGGATTTCTTTATATTGGCTCCATAACAATGGTAATTTTGTTTCTTTCAATTATTGCCATAAATTATTCAATGGACAATCTTAAATATCAAAACTTGATTATTGCAATATTCATATGTCTTGCAATTCTGATACCGGTTTCTGAAATGGCTATATCCTTAGTGAATTGGATAGTGTGCAAGATAAAAAAACCGGCAGTATTCGCAAGGCTTGAGCTTAAAAACGGTATTCCTGACAATCTTGAAACAATGGTAGTAATACCCGCCTTGCTTACGGATGAAAAGAGAGTTGCAGAACTTTTAGAAAATATGGAAAACCATTACCTTTCAAATTGCGAGCAAAACTTATTTTTTGCTCTAATTGGTGCGTTTATGGACCACGATGGACCTTGTGCTGTAGATGATGAGAAAGTACTAAAAGAAGCATTATTAGGAATAAATGCATTAAACTTAAAATATGCAAATAATAAAAAGGAAATATTTTATTTTTATCACAGAATAAGAAAGTATAATGAAAGTGATAATAATTGGACGGGATGGGAAAGAAAAAGAGGTGCATTACTGGAATTTAATGATATGCTTTTAGGTAGTATAGACACGAGCTTTTCATTTTTTTCCAATGCGATACTTCCGACCAAAAACATAAAATATGTAATAACTCTTGATGCGGACACCATTCTGCCCATGGGTATGGCAAAAAAGATGATTGGGACAATGGCACATCCTTTAAATATGCCGGTGATAGATAGTAAAAAAGGAATCGTTATAGCAGGACATGGTCTTATGCAACCTAGGATTTCCTTTGATATGGATAGCTCTAATCGCTCTATTTTCTCACGAATATATACAGGGCAGGAGGGTATTGACCCTTATGCCAGTGCAATATCCGATGTCTATCAGGATTTGTTTGGAGAAGGTATTTTTACCGGAAAGGGCATCTATGATTTGAGGGTATTTCAAAGTGTTCTGAAAGACATAATTCCCGAAAATACGGTTCTTAGTCATGACTTGCTGGAAGGGTCATATGTCAGAGCGGCTCTTGTTTCAGACCTTGAATTAGTGGATTCCTATCCATCCAAATATAATTCATTTGCGGCAAGACTACATAGATGGATAAGAGGCGATTGGCAACTTATACCATGGCTTGGAAGAAAAACTTACAACAGAAATAATCAAAGGATAAAAAACTCTTTATCCTATATATCCTTGTGGAAAATAATTGATAACCTTAGAAGAAGCTTAGTTGCTCCTGCTACTATGATACTTATATTTTTGGGATTTAGCATACTGCCCGGTAGTAGCTTACTTTGGGTGGGATTTGCAGTTGCTACCCTGTCCCTTCCTTTTATTATGACATTTTTGGATCAGGTGTTTTCCGTAAAATTATTATCTGAAAGAATAAAACACCACATCCCGGGTTTCTTTGGGCTGAAAGCTTCTTTATTTCAGTTATTCCTAAGGTTTGCTTTTTTACCTTATCAAACTTATTTAGCTTTGGATGCAATATTTGTTACCTTGATCCGTGTATTAATAACAAAGAAAAATATGCTTGAGTGGGTAACTTCAGCCGATGAAGAAAAAGTTCAAGTTAATTCTCTGAAAAGTTATATTTCTACTATGGGTATAAGTGCAATTTTGGGGGCAACTATTGTTGGACTGGCAATCAATTTCAAACCGGCATATTTATTTCTTAGCTTAGCTTTTTTAGTGATTTGGGCAGTAGCACCGTTTGTTGCCTATTATATAAGTAAAGACGATAAGCATACTGAAAAGAAGATAACTTCAACTGATAAAAACGAACTTGGAAAAATAGCGAGAAAAACCTGGAGGTACTTTGAGGAGTTTGTAAATTTCAAGAATAATTTTCTCGCACCGGATAATTATCAGGAAGACCCGCCAAAAGGAATATCATACAAAACATCTCCTACCAATATTGGATTAGGTCTCCTTGCTTGCCTTTCCGCACGAGATTTGGGATATATTGGTATCGTGGAAATGGTGGAAGAACTATCAAAAACAATATCTACCATTGAGAAAATGGAAAAATGGAATGGTCATCTGTATAATTGGTATGACACCCGAACCTTAGAACCACTTAAGCCTGTTTATGTATCCACGGTGGATAGCGGAAATTTTATTTGTTACATTACTACCTTAATACAGGGACTTAAGGACTATTTTTCAAGTCCTATTGTGGATATGGTTTTTGTGGAAGGTATAAAAGATACGCTAAGAAACGGGCTTCAAGGAACAATGGTCATACCTAACGAATTTAATTATTTTGATGAGATAGGTAAAGATAACCCCATTGACATAAATCAATGGGATAAAGCTTTATATGATTTTTTGAATGGGAATGTAATTGCAAATATAAAAAAACAAGCATGGAAACACAAATTAGTGCTAATGGCGAATATGTTTAAAAAAGAGCTTAGGGAATTTGCTCCTTGGATTTATTTCATTCAAACCATTCCGGAAGAAATGTTGGAGCAAGATATGGCAGAGAGAACAAATCAACTGTTAAATCTATTAAAAAGTAATATTTGCTTAAAGGATTACCCTGATTTTCACAAAAAGGTTTTAGAAATAATTGATAATTTGATAAAAGAAACAAATACAACCTTAATGAATTGCCTTTTATGGCTTAACCAAATAAGGGAAACTGTTTTGGAATCAAATGAGTTTATGGGAAAGTTTATAGAAAAATACAATCAGCTAATGGAGAGGATAAATTTTTTGTCATTGGAAACAAAGTTTTCGGTATTATATGATGAGAGAAGACAATTGTTTTCTATCGGTTATAATATTATAGAACAAAGGCTGACAAATTCATATTATGATTTACTTGCATCAGAAGCAAGGCAGACAAGTTATATTGCAATAGCCAGGGGAGAAATTCCACCAAAGCATTGGTTTGTGTTAGGAAGGTCCTTAACAATTGTAGATCATTTTAAGGGACTTGTATCTTGGAGCGGAACTATGTTTGAATACCTTATGCCTCTTTTGATTATGAAAAGATATAAAAATACACTTTTAGACGAAACCTACTCATTTGTTATAAAAAGCCAAAAAAAATATGGGAAACAAAGAGGTATGCCTTGGGGGACATCAGAATCAGGGTTTAATTCTCTTGATATAAATCTTGATTATCAATATAAAGCCATAGGTGTTCCATGGCTTGGACTTAAAAGAGGATTGATAGAAGATTCGGTTGCTACACCTTATGCTACTTTTCTTGCTCTTCTTGTGGCTCCTTTTGAAGCTATGGAAAACATTAAGGTTCTTAAATCTGAGGGTTTAGAAGGTCATTACGGTTACTACGAAGCGGCAGACTATACTCCGGAGCGACTTGCCTTTGAATCTAAACGAGTAATCGTTAAGAGTTATATGGCACATCACCAAGGAATGAGTCTTATGGCTCTCAATAACTACTTAAGTGGCAACTTAATGCAAAAACGATTTCATTCGGATCCCTTTGTGAAAGCCGCAAGGCTTTTACTTCAAGAAAAAATTCCACTCAATATTGTTTTTACAAAAGAAACAAAAGAAAAGATTATGCCATTTAAAGAATTTGTATTTCAGGATAGAAGTTCATATAGGAGGTTTACTGAGCCTAATTCTAACCTTCCTAATGCACATATTTTATCCAATGGCAAATATTCAGTGATGATTACAGATAAAGGAACGGGATACAGCAGAAACAAATTGGTTGCAATATCCAGATGGAGAGAAGATGCCATACTTGGAAATTATGGAATGTTTTTATATATTAAAAATATTAATACAAATACAAACTGGTCTGCGGCTTATGCTCCGCTAAATGTATTACCGGATAATTATGAGGTTGTTTTTACGTCGGATAAGGCAACCTTTAAAAGAACAGATGGAGAAATAGAAACATTAATGGAAATCGTCGTCGCTTCCGGTGACCGTGCAGAAGTTAGAAGAGTAAAACTAAAGAATTGTGGAAAATCCCCCTGTGTATTAGAATTGACGAGTTATTTTGAGGTTGTTTTAGCAGACCAAAATAGCGATTTAGTTCATCCTTCATTTAGCAATCTTTTTGTAAAAACAGAATTTAATACTGAATACAACTGCTTAATAGCAAACAGACGACCCAGAACAGAATCGGATAAAAGTCTTTGGATTGCAAATTCTGTAGTGGTTGAAGGCGAAACAGTCGGCGATTTACAATTTGAAACAGACAGAATGCAATTTATTGGAAGAGGGCATACTGTATACAACCCTATAATAATTGAACGAGAAAAACCTCTTTCAAATACTGTGGGAGCTGTTTTAGACCCTATATTTAGTTTGCGAGTAAGAGTAAGGATTGAACCGGGAAAAACAGCCCGAATATCATTTGTAACATCTATGGCTGAGAGTTCAGAACTACTTATGGAACTAATAGAAAAATACTCAAATAGTGAAATGTGTAATGCAACTTTCTGGTTAGCCCTTACAAGAAGTCAAGTTGAAACAAAGTATCTAAATATTAAGCCTGTTAAGATGGAACTTTATCAGCAAATAATATCAAATATACTTTTTATCAGTCCTTTAAGAAGGGTTTATGAAGAACAAATTAAAAAGAACCATAAGGGACAGTCGTCCCTATGGGCTTATAATATTTCGGGAGATAGACCCATTATTCTTGTTATAATAAATAAAACAGACGAAGTGGAAATACTCTATGAGGTATTAAAAGCACACGAATATTGGCGGTTAAAGGATTTGAAAGTAGATTTGATAATTTTGAGTAATGAAGAAAACAGCTACACAAATCCGTTATATACTTTGATTACGGATGTTGTATATTCAACTCAAACCCAAGATGTAATGAATCGAAATGGAGATGTATTTATCCTCAATGCAAACAATTTGCAAAGCGATGATATAAATCTTTTTTATGCCGTTGCAAGAATGATATTTAATGGTAACAGTGGCACTATGGAGGAACAACTAAAAAGTTTGTCAATTCCAACACTTCCGGATTTAAAGGAGTTTAGTGATGCACCTTATACCCAAATACTACCTCTTGAACATAATTTAACTGCCGAAAACAGTTTACCTTTGATAAAGGAAACAAATTTTCAATATTTTAACGGTTTGGGTGGTTTTAGCAATGATGGCAGTGAGTATGTAATAAAGATTGAGAAAGGTCAAACAACTCCTGCACCTTGGGTAAATGTAATTTCTAACCCTGAATTCGGCTTTGTGGTTTCAGAGTCCGGCGGAGGTTTTACATGGTGTGAAAACAGTGGAGAAAACAAACTTTCACCATGGTCTAATGATGCGGTAAGCGATATTCCCGGTGAAGTATTTTATTTAAGTGATGAAGAAAGTAAAGTATGGTCAATTACACCTGCCCCAATAAGAGAAGACGAACCCTATATCATCAAACATGGATTTGGATATACAGAATTTGAGCATTCAAGCAATGGAATTAGCCAGAAGATGGTTCAATTTGTGCCAATAGGTGATTCTGTCAAGGTGAGTATTATAAGCCTTATGAACTTGTCTTTCGGGGTCAGAAATATAACACTAACATATTATTTATGTCCCGTTTTAGGAACAAATACAAGTGATACAGCTATGCATATCATAACTTCCCAAAGTGAGAGTGGAACATTAACGATAGTGAACCCATATAATAAAGAATTTGAAGGCAAGATTTGTTTTATTGATACTTCTGTGGAAGAACGATCTATTACGGGAAATAGGAAAGATTTTTTTGGAATGGGTAAATTAGATTCTCCGGAAGGTTTAAAATTTAAAAATTTATCAGGTACCGTAGGTGCAGGATTTGATCCATGTGCTGCAATGCAGGTGAATATTGAATTAAAATCAAATGAGACCAAGGAAATTGTTTTTCTTTTGGGAATGGCGGATAATTTGGTTAGAGTTAATACTATCACAGATAAATATAAGCAAAAGGATATTGCTAAGGAATCGCTAAATGAAGTTAAAAAGTTTTGGAAAGAAAAACTCGGGATTATACAAGTGAATACCCCTGACCCAACTATGAATATAATGCTAAATGGGTGGCTTTTATATCAGGTAATTTCTTGCAGGTTATGGGCAAGGTCTGCCTTTTATCAATCCGGTGGAGCTTATGGATTTCGTGACCAACTTCAGGATTGTTTATCAATTGCCCAAATATGGCCGGAAATTGCCAAAAAACAGATTATAAAGCATGCAACTCACCAATTTGTGGAAGGGGATGTGTTGCATTGGTGGCATGAACCTGAGGGGAAGGGAACCAGAACAAGAATATCTGATGACTATCTTTGGTTGCCCTATGTTACGGCAGAGTATATAAGGATTGTGGGAGATTCTAATATTCTTAATACGGAACTTCCGTTTTTAGTTGATGAGGCTTTGAAGGATTTTGAGGATGAAAGATATTGTAAACCTACCATATCAAATGAGGTATCTTCTCTTTATGACCACTGTATTCGTTCTTTGGAAAAAGCTTTGAAATTTGGCGAGCATGGACTTCCACTGATAGGGTCAGGTGACTGGAATGATGGAATGAACACTGTTGGCAATAGAGGACTGGGAGAAAGTATATGGCTTGGCTGGTTTCTATGCACAACTCTGCAAAAGTTTTCAGCTGTCTGCCATTTAATGAAAGATGAAAAAAGAACGCAGAGATACCTTAAAATAAGCAAAAATGTTGCATTAGCCATTGATAAAAACGGATGGGATGGAAACTGGTATAAAAGAGCTTATTTTGACAATGGCACGCCCTTGGGTTCAGCAAATAACAGTGAATGTAAAATTGATTCACTGTCACAAACATGGGCAGTAATTTCAGGGGTAGGTAATGCCGAAAGAGCAAAAAAAGCGATGAATTATGTGGAAGATTATCTTGTAATGCGGAATGAAGGACTTATAAAGTTGCTTACACCTCCATTCAATGACGGAGATTTAGAGCCGGGATACATTAAAGGGTATGTTCCGGGTGTTAGGGAAAATGGTGGTCAGTACACCCATGCAGCTGCTTGGGTCATAAGTGCATTCGCCATATTAGGTAAAGGTGATAAGGCATGGGAGCTATTTGAACTCATTAACCCAATTAATCATTCTCGTACCAATAGAGAATATTCCATATACAAGGTGGAGCCATATGTAATGTCGGCAGATGTTTATGGAGAACATCCCCATATTGGTAGAGGCGGATGGTCTTGGTATACAGGTTCTGCCGGTTGGATGTATAAAGCTGGCTTAGAAAACATCCTTGGATTTCAAAAAAATGGTGATAACCTTATTATAGACCCTTGCATACCTAAAAAGTGGAAGGAATATTCAATAACATACAAATATTTTGAAACAACTTATGAAATAAAAGTTAATAATCCCGAGAGTTTAAATAAGGGGGTTTTAAATATTTCTATGGACGGAAAAAGTTTAGATGGGAATGTTATAAAACTTTTCAATGACAATTTAAGTCATAAGATTGAGATTTGTGTACATATCGCTATTGACTACTAATTATTATAATGATAAAATCAAATACAAATGACATTTTTCAACTTTTCACTTAAAAGGAGTTTATAAATTTGAATGCAATCGTCGTCGGTGCCGGTCTTGCCGGCTGTGAAGCGGCACATCAAATTGCAAATGCAGGAATAAGTGTTACACTTTATGAAATGAAGCCTAAAAGCAAAACGCCTGCACATCATTCTGATAATTTTTGTGAGTTGGTTTGCTCAAATTCTCTTCGTTCAAACAGCCTTACTAATGCAGTTGGGCTTTTAAAAGAGGAACTTAGAATTTTATGCTCATTAGTAATTGATTGTGCAGACAAAACACGAGTTCCCGCAGGTGGCTCTTTGGCAGTTGACAGGGAGGACTTTTCAGGTTTGGTCACAAAGATTATTAAAGAAAACCCTTTAATTACAATTATTGAAGAAGAAATAAACGAAATCCCAAAGGCTGATGTTGTAATAATTGCAACAGGACCTTTAACTACTGAGAATTTAGCCAATAACATAAAGGATAGATTTGGTCAAAATGAGCTATATTTTTTTGATGCCGCCGCTCCGATAGTAACTTTTGACAGTATTGATATGAACAAGGCTTACTTTGCCTCAAGGTATGATAAAGGCACACCGGATTATATTAATTGCCCTATGGAAAAGGAAGAATACGAAGTGTTTTATAATGAATTGGTAAATGCCGAAACGGCTGAATTAAAAGAGTTTGACAAGGAACAATTAAAGGTTTTTGAAGGGTGTATGCCTGTGGAGGTTATGGCAAAAAGGGGAATTAACACCTTGCTTTTTGGTCCTTTAAAGCCCGTGGGCTTAAAAAATCCTTATACCAATAAAGAGCCTTATGCAGTGGTTCAACTTAGAAAAGATAATAAAGAAGGCACACTTTACAATTTGGTTGGCTTTCAAACTCAATTAAAATTTCCCGAGCAAAAAAGAGTATTCAGTTTAATTCCCTCTTTAGAAAATGTTGAATTTATTCGTTATGGAGTTATGCACAGAAACACTTTTTTAAATTCTCCTTTATTACTTGATAACACTTATGCTGTAAAAAAACAGCAAAATATATTTTTTGCTGGGCAGATAACCGGTGTGGAAGGCTATGTTGAATCGGTTGCAAGTGGCTTTGTGGCTGGGGTTAATGCTGTCCGATTTTTACAAAAGAAAGAGAAAATTATTTTCCCAAAGCAAACTGCAATTGGAGCATTAGCAAACTATATAAGCGATGAAAGTGTTAAAAATTTTCAGCCTATGAATATTAATTTTTCTCTTTTTCCACCATTAGAAAAAAGAATAAGAAATAAAAAAGAAAGATATTTAGATATTTCAAATCGGTCTTTGGCATTGTTAATGGAGAAAAAATATGTTTAAACACAATGATTATATTTTAGACCAAATAGAAATGTTGGGCGATTTTTTAAGAACAGTTTTTAATCAAGAAAGCGAACCAATTGCACAGGTTTTTAATGAGGATGGCTCGTTTTCAGCAACAAACTTTTTGAAATATCGCCTTAAAAAAATGCTATTAGAAGGTCAGATAAATGAAGCGGAAAACATTTTATTTGATGAAATAAAAAAAAGTCCTGAATATTCATACTTAGATGTGGCACTGTATTTTTATAAAGAATTATTAAAATTAGATAAAAAAACTTTGATAAAGCAAGGCTTTTCTGAGCAAGAAATAGTTGAAGGGTTAAATGACATAAAAAAAATATACAAAGTGATAAACGAATAGTTTAATTTTAATCAATGTATATATGTGTATAATAATGTGTTTTTTTGTGTTGCGATTTATCTTAAATTATGGTATAATGCGTTATAATATACAGTTCTTATCTCTTATCATTGAAAAGTTGGTGTTTATTTTGGGCGGAATAGAATTTGTGCAAAGTTTTTCAAATCCTTTTCTTGATGTATTTTTTGAAGGAGTTACAATTGTTGCCGAACAATTTATTATGATGTTTGTTGTTGGGTATTTTTATTGGTGTAGCGAAAGAACATACAATGCAAAATTTATGCTTACTGTTATGTCTGGTTTTTCAGTAAATGCTTTATTTAAAAATATTTTTAGAGTACAAAGACCATTTG
>CAZFQD010000043.1:0-15239 GCA_964520885.1 uncultured Oscillospiraceae bacterium
TCCCAAAATTGTACTGTTAATTTTTAAAAAAAATGGGCGAAACGAAAAAATTCTAATATAATTTGTATTGACAAATAATAAATTTATTGTTAAAATTATATTATAAAAATCCGGGGAGCTGAATTTAATTTGGCTGAGAGGAAACTGTTTTTGTTTCGACCCGTTAACCTGACACGGATAATTCCGACGAAGGGAGTATATGTGCTTTATTAAGTCATTTACTTTTTTAGGTAAATGGCTTTTTTAATATTATTTAAGGGATGTGAACTAATGAATTTTTCAACGCAAATGTCAGCCGCCAAAAAAGGGATTATTACTTCGCAAATGGAAATCGTAGCAAAAGAGGAAAACAAAACCACCAATGAACTGATGTCATTAATGGCCGAGGGGAAAGTAATAATACCTGCAAATAAAAATCACAAAAATTTAATTCCTTGCGGAATTGGACAGGGTTTGAGCACAAAAATAAATGTAAATTTGGGAATTTCCAAAGATTCAGCTTGTTTTGAAACCGAATTAAAAAAAGTTTATCTTTCAATTAAAATGGGTGCAAATGCAATAATGGATTTAAGTTGCTATGGGAAAACACAAGAATTTCGCAAGCGATTAATTGAGGAATGCCCCGTTTCAATCGGTACCGTTCCTATGTATGATGTAATGGGTTTTTACGACAGAAAACTTGAGGATATTTCTTCAAAAGAATTCATAAAGGTATTTGAAACACACGCTAAAGACGGTGTTGATTTTATGACTATTCATTCAGGATTAACTCGCCATACTGCAGAAATGTTAAAGAAAAACAAGAGGCTTACTAATATTGTTTCACGAGGTGGTTCCCTTCTTTTTATGTGGATGGAATTAACAGGTAATGAAAACCCATTTTATGAGCATTTTGATGAAATTTTAGAAATAGCTAAAGAATATGATGTTACTCTCAGTCTTGGTGATGCTATGCGTCCCGGTTGTATTGCTGATGCTACCGATTGTTGCCAAATTACTGAATTAATGGAACTCGGAATGCTTACAAAAAGAGCTTGGGCAAAAGATGTTCAGGTTATGATTGAGGGACCGGGTCATATGCCGATAAATGAGATTGTTGCCAATGTAATTTTGCAAAAAAAGCTTTGTCATAATGCACCTTTTTATGTTTTAGGACCGCTTGTTACCGATATTGCTCCCGGATATGACCATATAACTTCAGCAATAGGCGGAGCAATTGCCGCTTCTGCAGGAGCTGATTTTTTATGTTATGTTACCCCTGCTGAGCATTTGAGGTTGCCAGATTTAAATGATGTAAAAGAAGGTATCATTGCCGTTAAAATTGCCGCTCATTCTGCAGATATTGCAAAGGGAATTAACAGTGCAATAATGCAAGATTATGAAATGAGTAAGGCAAGATGTAATTTGGATTGGAACAAAATGTTTGAACTTGCAATTGACCCTATAAAGCCAAAATTATATCGTGAAAGTTCAATGCCTACTAATGAAGATAGTTGTACAATGTGTGGAGAATTATGTGCTGTAAAAAATATGAATAGCATATTAAAAAAGGAGTGAAATATAAAATGACAATTATTATAAACGGCAAACAAGAAATATTAAACAATAAAATTACATTGCTTGAATTAATAAATTTAAAAGAATTAAACCCTGAAAATATTGTTATTGAATATAATGAAAAAATAATTAAAAAAGAAGAGCTAAATAATACATTTATTAATGAAAATGACATTATTGAAATGATTAGTTTTGTTGGAGGAGGATAAGTATGAAGGACCAACTTATTATTGGCGATAAAGTTTTAAACAGCCGTTTATTTATTGGAAGCGGTAAGTATTCTTTGGATAGTCAAATCCCCGAAATATTAAAGCAATCGGGAGCACAGGTTATAACTGTTGCACTCAGAAGAGTTAATTTAGAATCAAAAACAGAAAATATTTTAAATTATATTCCAAAAAATATTCAACTTTTGCCAAATACCTCAGGAGCAAGAAATGCAAAGGAAGCAATTAGAATAGCGAGACTTGCAAGAGAAACAGGATGCGGAAATTGGATTAAAATTGAAATTATTTCGGATAATAAATACCTGTTGCCAGATGGATATGAAACAATTATAGCAACTGAAGTTTTAGCAAGTGAAGGCTTTGTAGTATTACCTTATATTAGCCCTGATTTAATGGTTGCAAAAAAGCTTTGTGAAGTTGGAGCAGCAACTATAATGCCACTCGGTTCTCCCATCGGAACAAACAGAGGGCTCCAAACCAAAGAATTAATAAGAATATTAATAGATGAAATACCGTTACCTATTATAGTTGATGCAGGAATTGGAAAGCCTTCAGATGCTTGTATGGCTATGGAAATGGGAGCGGCGGCATGTTTGCTCAATACTGCAATTGCAAGTGCTAATGACCCGGTATTAATGGCAACAGCCTTTAAAAATGCAGTAATTGCAGGTAGAAAAGCATATCTTGCAGGCTTAGGCACAACCTCAAATTATGCAAAAACATCTTCACCACTTACTGGTTTTTTAAATGAATAGGGGAATATAAATGAATTTTTATGACAAATACCTTGAATATAAAGATTTTAATTTTGATGATTTTTTAAATTCTATTAGTGAACAGCAAATAAAAAATATTTTAAATAAAGATAAGTTATCAATAATGGATTTTTTTGCCTTGTTATCAGAGAAAGCACAAGAGTTTTTAGAAATAATGGCACAAAAAGCTCATAAATTAACAGTTATGCACTTTGGTAAAACTATATTATTATTTACTCCTATTTATCTTTCAAATTATTGTGATAATCAGTGTGTATATTGTGGTTTTAATTACAAAAATAAAATAGAAAGAAAACAGCTTACATTGCAAGAGGTTGAAAATGAAGCTAAGGAAATTGCGAAAACAGGACTTAAGCACATATTATTGCTTACAGGAGATGCAAAAAATATTGCTTCGCTGTCTTATTTAAAAGACTGTATCAAAATATTAAGACAATATTTTAGTTCTATTGCTATTGAAATTTATGCTTTAAACCAAAATGAATATAAAGAACTTATTGATGAAGGGGTTGACCTTTTAACAATTTATCAAGAAACATATGATGAAATTCTTTATGACAGTTTGCATTTAAAAGGACCTAAAAAGGACTATATGTTTAGACTTAATGCACCCGAAAATGCTTGTATAGCAAACATTCGTCAAGTTAATATCGGAGCATTATTGGGACTTAATAAAAACTTTTTGATAGAAGCCTTTTTTACGGCACTTCACGCAAGTTACCTTCAAGATAAATTTACTGAAACTGAAATTAGTGTATCTTTGCCGAGAATTAAACCTCATATCGGCGATTTTAAATCTTATTACAATATCAGCAATAAAAATATGGTTCAAATAATTCTTGCACTTAGATTATTTATGCCACGATTAGGAATAACAATTTCAACAAGAGAAAGCGAAGAATTCAGAAATAATATTATTAGACTTGGCATAACTAAAATGTCGGCTGGTTCATCTACAGTAGTTGGAGGGCATACACTAAATAATAGCACAGGGCAATTTGACATTTCTGATAACAGAAGTGTTTATGAAATGTCTAAAGATATTTTGAAATTAGGTTACCAACCAGTTTATAAAGATTGGCTTATTTTGTGAATGAATAGTGGTGTTTAAATGAATTATTTTGAAAAGGCAATTATTAAATATATTGGGAAAGAAAATTTTAATAAAATTCAAGCAGTTACTATTGGAATTGCTGGAGCGGGTGGTTTAGGCTCGAATTGTGCTTTTAATCTTATTAGAAGTGGTTTTAAAAACTTATTATTAGTTGATTTTGATATAGTTGATTATTCAAATATTAATAGACAATTTTATTTTTATGAACAGATTGGCATATTAAAGGTAACAGCACTTAGAAAAAATTTACTTGCTATAAACCCTAATGCAGAAATTAAAGTTATTAATGTAAAATTAGAAAGAGAAAACATATATAGTGTTTTTAAAGATTGTGATATTATTGTTGAGGCATTTGATAAAGCTCCTTATAAAAAAATGCTTTTTGAGGAATTTTATTTAACAAATAAATTTATTGTTTTAGCATCTGGACTTGCTGGGTGGGGTAATAGTGATACAATTACAACAAATAAAATTAAAGATAATATTTATATTATCGGAGATAGGATTTCAGAAATTTCTAATAATTCACCCCCTATTTCGCCAAGAGTAAATATTGCTGCCGCAAAACAAGCGGATATTATTCTTGAATATGTGCTAAAAGACAAGTTTGAATGAGGAAGGATTTTTATGAATAGTATATTTAGAATTATTGATGCAAATATTAATCGTGTTTCAGAGGGACTTAGAGTTTTAGAGGATTTGGGAAGATTTTTAGATTGCAACGAGTTAATAACCGAAGAAATAAAAAAATTACGCCATAATGTGCGTAAAAGTATAAATGATTTAAGTGTTGATTTGTTAAGCAACAGAGATACTCCAAATGATATTGGATTTAATATATCTCAAAAAAGTAATTTAGATAAAAAAACAAATACTAAAGAACTTGTATTGGGAAATTTTAAAAGAGTTCAAGAGGGATTAAGAGTAATAGAAGAAAACTTAAAAGTAGCAGGTTTTTATGAAAAATCAAAACTATATGAAAAATATCGTTATGAAACATATACACTTGAAAAATCATTTTGCAGTATAGTTTTTATGAGGAAAAAACTTCAAGAAACCGATATATATTGTATTACTGCACAAAAACATTCTAATGGGCGAAATAATATTGATGTAGTAAAGGAATTACTAAATGCTAATATTAAAATAATTCAATATCGTGAAAAGGATAAAACTTTACTTGAAAAATATAATGAATGTTTAATAATTCGTAAACTAACTGAGGATTACGGGGCTGATTTTATAATAAATGATGACCTTGATATAGCAATACTCGTTAATGCAGATGGTGTTCATATAGGGCAAGATGATTTGCCGATTAATAAGGTTAGAGAAATAATTGGAGAAAAAATGTTAATTGGTGTTTCAACTCATTCTTCCAAACAAGCATTGGAGGCTGTAAAAAATGGTGCTGATTATATTGGAGTAGGACCAATTTTTCATACAAAAACCAAAAAAAATGTATGCGACCCTGTTGGTCTTGAATATTTACAATTTGCTGTTAAAAATATAGATATACCATTTGTTACAATAGGTGGAATAAAGGAGCATAATATTGAAGAAGTATTAAAATGCGGTGCTAAATGTATAGTCCTTGTAACTGAAATTGTAGGTGCTAATAATATAACTCAAAAAATTAAGGATATTAGAAAAATTATTAACTTAAATAAAATAATATGAGAAGATAATTTTGACTACTTTAAGTGATTTATAAGTATATTAGTAGTTTGCGACAACCTTCATTCCTAACTCCTAATACTTATTTATTCTCTATGAATCTGTGTTTAAATTTTATTACTAAACATTTTAACCAAAATTTTATGCTGTTTGTAGTTCATTGTAAAATTATTTAACATATTTTAAAGGATTTGCTCTTGTGCCATTTATAATTATTTCAAAATGGCAGTGTGTACCAGTGCTTCTTCCCGTGCTTCCTACATAACCAATTACTTGACCTTGATAAACCTTTTGTCCTACCTTAACAGCATAAGAACCCAAATGACAATACCTTGAACGAACACCGTTGCCGTGATTAATATATATTTCGTTGCCTCCGCCTCCTCTATCCCAACTTGCAACTTCAATAGTTCCAGCATCAGTTGCTACAATAGGAGTGCCATAAGGAGCTGCAATGTCAATTGCTGCATGAAATTCTCTTCCTCTATAGCCATATCCGGAAGAAATACGGTGCGAGTTTGGGACAGGCCAAATAAATTTACCTGAAGGTGCAATTTTTTTAGTTCCCACTAATAATTGCCTAATAACTGGCTTTTTAATTAATTTTGTTTCAATAATTTCTCTATTTTTTTCAACACCATTTATTAATGTAACCTTAGCTTTAATTTCATTTAAACCTTTAGAACCACTTGCCTTTACCTTAGTAGTTCCTTCAAATAAATCGGCTGCATAAGTGCTAACAGTTTCATAAGCAATATTTGTGTTATAATTAATAGTTCTAATAACCTTAAAGCCTAAATCAACTAAAGGTTTTGATACATTTATTTTTTGCCCTTTATATATTTTACTCAAATCTTCATCTTTATTAATTAGTTCTATTTGTTTAGGTGAAATATCAAATTTATTTGATATTTCGCTAATTGTATCCCCTCTTTGAATGACATAAATTTCTTGATCTTTTGGCATAGTAAACATTGCTTTTATTTCATCAATGGTTTTCACAATACTCCTTGAATACATATTGCGAACAATGTCAACTTTATTAGTAAATTCAATAGTTTCATATTTAGAATTAGTTTGATAGGGTTGCTTTAATTCATCTAATAAATCTATTATTGGTCCCTCCTTGGGATAAGCGGCTATAAGTTTCCCATCAACAAATATACCATAGGTCTGCCCTAAGGACTCCTCAGCTTTTTTATATAAATTGCTATAAACTTGTTCACTCCCAGTTAAACTATCCCTTTTTACTATTGAAAATGAAAAGGTGGGAACTCGGTCAAAAGCATATCTATCATTAAGTTTATCTGAAATATCATTTTCCACTTTTTCTTTAGCAATAACAAATTTACTTTGTTCTGAAACATAGCCAACAACCTCATCATCTATAGTAACCTTAAGAGCAAAAGCATAGGTCGTTGATGATGCAATAAACAAAGCCACAAGTAAAATTGAACAAGCAGGAATCCAATATCTTGAAGCGACTTTAATTTGCTTAAAAATATAGAAAAAACCTTTATTAAAGATTTTAAAAATAAAAATACTAATTGTTGAAATATAATCAATAATTCTTCTAATACCTTCACGATTGGCATAAGAAACGCAACTTTCAATCTTTAAACCGGTATAATAAATGAAAAGAAATATTGATTTTATGAATAATAGAATAAAGTTAACAGTTTTTGTGCTAACTTTTCTTATATGTTTTCTTTTTTTAATTTTGTTAGTGTTTGGAGTCTTATTAATAATAGAAAGTTCATCTATTAAATCATCATTATTTGAATAATCATTATGTTGATTATTATCATTGTCCATAAAAAAGCTCCTATTCTAAAATAGTTACAAAACGGTAACAACTTATTACAAGTATACCCCATATTTGTAACTATTACAACCCTACATAAGAAACTTTGTGAATAATCGCTAAAATAACACCAACATAAATGTCTATTATGCCGAAAAAGTGTAATCTAATTTTTGTACAGTCCAATCTTTTATTTCATCATAATACATTTTCGCTTCTCTTTTTGCTTGTTCTAAACTATGTTCTTTATAATTTCCGCACTCAACAGAACTACAACCGGGAATTTCCCCTTCAAAATTTAAAATAAATAAAATTGATTGTTTGATTAATTCAATTGCATTCTTATGTTGTAAATCCCTAACAATAAAATACATTCCTGTGCGACAACCCATAGGACCAAAATAAATAATATTATTTTTGTATAATGAATTTCTAACATAGGATGCAAATAAATGTTCAATAGTATGAATTGCACTATTTGACAATAAATCATTGGTGTTTGGCATTTTCATTCTTAAGTCATAGGTTATTATTCCCATATCCTCACGGGATATGTATATTCCTTTTTTTAGCTTATTGTGGTTAACTTGAAAACTTGCAATTTTGTCCATAAATTTTATCGTCCTTCCGTAATTATACATTCTACATTTCCTTTATCCAATAATGTTACTTGTTACTTGTTAATTTATTTCAATTTCAACTTGCATCCCCGTATCCATACAAAGTCCTTTTGTTATTTCAAAAGCATTAAAATTATCCTTTGAATTTTCAAAAAGTTCAATTTCTCGCGTAGCTCTTATTATAGCATCATCTAAAAGTTCATAAAAGGTTTTGTTGAATTTAATATCCTCAATTAATGGATTGTGCCAAGATTTTTTTGAATTATTCATTATATCTATTGCGTCTTTTTTCTTTAAAGTAATAAACAATGGCGAAAAATAATGAGGAATTCTAAAAATATGCTCTATAAACCTTATTATATTCTTTTTAATTCCCTTAGGACTAAAAATTAATTTCATTGCCAATTCAAAAGTGTTAAGGCATACAATAATTTTCTTTTCACTAATGCTCATTTCATACATTTGATAAATAACATAGGAATACATTTTTGCAATTTCAGTTTTTATTTGTTTTGAGCATTTTATATATTTATGTGGAACAAATTCTTTAAAATTATCCTTTAAAAAATGCCTTGCTAACATTACATCAATAAGGGCCTCAATATCTCTATGCAAAAAAGGGTTAAATTTATCTGAAAGTTGCCTTGTTTTTAGCTCCTTAAATTGAACAAAAAATATATAAGGATGTGCAACACTATCAAAGCTATGATGAGTTAAATAGCCCTTAATATAACAATGCAAAAGCTCTTTTATTTGAGCATTTTGTAAATTGGCATAATTATTCATATGTTCTATTGGCTCGGAAATGTGTTTTCTATGAAAATTATTGCCAAATAAAAAAAGTTTTTTACTATAAAAGAAAATATCAGGACCTTGACAGCCTAAATTAAATGCCTGTCTAAAGGATATGTTTTCATTTGTAAAGTTTTTAAAACTATTTAAAAATAAATCTCCAAAAAAATAGTGTGAATTTGGACCGGGCATATTATACAGACCTTCCCTTTTAGATGTTAGAAATTAGGGGATTGTGAATTTCCTAAAATTCTGCATTAACTAAAAAGCATCCCCAACAATGAGAATGCTAATAAATGAATTATTAATATTGCTCGTTTGGTGTGTAAGAAATTACTACCTTTCTTTGCGGTTCAATACCTATTGAGGAGGTAGAAACATCTTTAAAATCTTGCAAAACTGAGTGAATAATTCTTCTCTCATAAGCCTGCATAGGCTCTAAATAAACATTTTTCTTATTATTAACTGCATTTGAAGCTAATCTTTTAGCAAGTCGTTCTAAGGTTTCTTGTCTTTTTTGTCTATAATTTTCAATATCAAGAACAACTCTAATATAATCCTCTTTACCTCTATTTACAAATAAATTCACAAAGTATTGCAAAGCATCTAAGGTTTCGCCTCTTCTTCCAATAATTGAGCCCATTTCTTCGCCTTCAACATTAATACGAATTTCATCTTCATTTTTTATAATGGTTGATTTTGCTGAATTTATACCCATTTTATTAAATAAAGTTTCAATAAAATCGCTTATATCATTATCTTGTGAGTCTGAAACAGAGTATGTTATTTTAACTTTGGCTACCGAACTTCCCAAACCTAAAAATCCTTTGCTTGGAGTATCAACAATTTCAATTTCGGATGTATCACGGTCTATTTTCAAATGCTCAAAAGCATTATCAATAGCTTCATTAATAGTCTTGCCAACTGAAATATATTCTTTTTTCATAAGAAATACGACCTTCCCTTTTAGATGTTAGAGGTTAGAATGGGTTCTATTTTTTATTGTTGTTATTTGACGAGCCTTTATTTAATCTTTTTTCTTTTTTTACTAATTTTTCAGAAGTTTTTTTGTCTTGCTCTTCTTGTTTTAACTGCTCGGCATATTTTTTTGGATTAAATTTTTCACCTAAAACATAGGCTTGAACAGCACCGGTAATATTAGACATTATCCAATAAAGACCAACACCAGCAGGAAAAGTAAATGTAAAGAAGAGAGACATAGCAGGGGACATAAACATAAGACTTTTGCTCATACCTTTGCTTTGAGCATTTTGCACTGTATATCTTTGAGTTATTATACTCATTGCTAATCCGGTTAATGCGGCAACTATTGGAATTAGCCATAATATACTTGGCTTTTGATAATTTGGAATACCTGATAAATTAAGACCTAAAAAATTAAAATTTAATTTCATATAATTTTGTGGCAATAAATTTTTTACACTCTCAAAATTATCGTTAATTGCTGTTGCAACATCGATTTGAAATTTTTGACTATTAGCGGCTGTTGTGATGCCCAAAGTATTTGCAACCCTTTGAATTTCATTGGGAAACATTCCATTAATATAAGTTAAGGGATGGGTAATAACATTATAAAGCCCAAATAAAATAGGCATTTGAATAAGCAAAGGAAGACATCCACCTAAAGGATTATACCCCTCTTCTTTATAGAGTTTGCTCATTTCCTCTTGAAGTTTAGGCTTGTCATTTTTATATTGAGCCTGCAAAGCCGCCATTTTAGGCTGATACTTTACCTGCAATAGCATACTTTTTTGCTGTTTAATTCCCAAAGGAATTAAACAAGCTTTAATAATTATTGTAAAAAGTATAATTGCTAAACCATAGCTTCTGACAACAAAATAACAGTATGCTAAAACATAGGCTAAAGGATAACAAACAATTTTACTTATAATATCAAGTATATCCATTATTACCTCCAAAAAATTAAATAAAGACAATTATTTTTCCACTTTCAACTTTCCACTTTCCACTTTCCACTTATTTAAGTGGGTCAAATCCACCTTGATGAAAGGGATGGCACTTGAGTAATCTTTTTACCGAAAGAAAAAAACCTTTAAATGCACCATATTTTGAAAACGCCTCTAAGGCATACTGTGAGCAAGTAGGATAAAAGCGACAGGACGGTTTTTTAAGTGGCGAAATAAATTTTATATATAATTTAATCAACCATATAAATATATGTTTCATAATAGCATTCCCTTTTGGCTTAAAAGTTTATTGAGTTCTTTTTTCACATCAGTGCTTTTAACAAATGCGGTTTTCCCTCTTGCTACTAAAACTAAATCATAGCCCTTTTTCAAATTTGGCTCAAGCAGCCTATATGCTTCTTTTATAATTCTGCGAACACGGTTTCTAACGACTGCACAGCCATTTTTTTTGCTTACAGTAATGCCTAAGCGATTGATATGTAGCTTGTTTCGCATTACATATACTACAATAACAGAGGAAACTAATGATTGCCCTCTACCATAAAGTCTTCTAAAATCCTTATTTAGTTTTAATGAAATTGTATTTAACATTAAAAATAACCTCAAATAATGAAAAAAAAACATAAAAGCCACCAAACTAAAATGTAGTTAGAGCGGCTTCTTTTTCCTATTAAAAGACAAGCAAAGCACAATAATTAATGAGTTAATCTCTTTCTTGCTTTTGCTCTTCTTCTTGCAAGGACTTTTCTGCCATTAGAATTTCTCATTCTTTTACGGAAGCCATGCTCTTTACTTCTATGTCTTTTCTTTGGCTGAAAGGTTCTCAACATTAAAAAACACCCCCTATATGGTAAATATAATATCAATACTTTTTGCATATTAATTATATCTAATTATGCAAAATGTATTATACACTATTAATAGGATAAATGTCAACTTTTTTTTTAGTTTGTGTATATTTTTTGCAACTAAGTAAATTCCCAAAGTAAATTCCATCGCTTTTTCCACTGTGGAATTTACTTTGGGAATTTATTGTTAAAAATAAAAATGATAAATATAACATATTTCACTTGAAATAAATGGCTAAATAAAGTAAAATGAAAAAAACAAAAAATGAGGGGTTGTATATGCTAAATATTAAAAAATACATTAAGTGCTTTTCACTTCCAAGCATTAATTTTTCTAATATGAATAAATTTTCACAATATAGATTTTTATTTATATTTAGTTTTTTATTGGCTACATCGTTTTTCTTACCTTATATAATTCAAGATGGCGGTTCATTTTTGTTTTATGGGGACTATACTGTTCAGCAAATTCCATTTTATCAAGAGGCACATAGAGCAATTTTGCACGGAGATATTTTTTGGAATTGGAATACAGATTTAGGAGCAAATTTTATTGGCTCATACTCTTTTTATTTATTAGGTAGCCCATTTTTTTGGCTAACCTTACCATTTCCAAATTATTTAATGGTGGCAATTTTACCATGGCTTTTAGTTTTGAAATTTACTTTAGCAAGTGTATTTTGTTTTGCTTTTATTAAACGATATGTAAAAAATATTAATTTCGCTTTTATTGGTGCTGTATTATATGCTTTTTCAGGATTTTCTATTTACAATATATTTTTCAACCATTTTCACGAAATGATTGTTTTGTTTCCATTGTTGTTATATGCCTTAGATGAGTTATTAGAAAATAATCGCAGAGGGATTTTTGCAGTTGCTGTTTTGTTAAATGCACTTTGTAACTATTATTTTTTCATAGCTGAAGTTATATTTATTTTAATTTACTTTTTTGTTAGAATACTTAATGGCTCGTGGAAAAAGCTTGATGCAAAATTAATGATAGCCCTTTATTTTGAGGCGATAATAGGGGTAGTATGTGCCTGCGTGATAATTTTTCCCACATATCTTTCAATTATTCAAATTCCACGAACAGGAAATAAATTATCGGGCTGGGATATGTTGTTTTACGGAGAAAATCATACATACGGTAATATTTTAGCAGCATTTTTCTTGCCTCCAGAGTTGCCTGCTAAACCTATGTTTTTCTCAAATATAGGTGCCAAATGGTCTTCAATGGCTGCTTGGCTTCCACTGTTTTCAATGACCGGTGCAATTGCTTGGCTTTTTAGAAGAAAAAAAGATTGGGTAAATAGATTAATATTAGTTCTAATGTTTTTCTTAGCTGTTCCAATTTTAAATTCCTCTTTTCAATTATTTAGCAATAACTTTTATACTCGATGGCTTTATATGTTTGTGTTAATAATTGCTTTAGCCACTGCATTAGCGTTAGACAATTGCAAGGAAAAAGAACTTTCTCGCTCCTTTTATTGGACCATTATTGCAACTGCTGTAATTGCCATACCAGTTGGCTTAATTATTAATCCGGACACGAAAAAAATAGGGCTAATCCCACCTGAATATTTTGATAGATACTTAGTTTATTTAGGAATTGTTGTAATTAGTTTTATTTTAACTTATATATTGATAAAATTAGTAAAAAGAAGAAACAAAAAGTTTTTTGTTTACTCAATTATTTCTTTGTTTATTGTAATTTCAATAACTGCTAATGTATTTATGCTTTACGGTAGAAGTTATGGATATGAACCTACTGAGTTTAATAGAGAAAACATAAATGCAAGAGATAAAATTGACTTACCTAATTTAGATAATGTTCGCTCTGATGTTTTGGATGGAATGGATAATCAAGCAATGTTTTGGCAAATTCCAAATATACAAGCTTTTCATAGTATAGTTCCGGGTAGTGTTACTGAATTTTATGAAAGTGTAGGGGTTGAAAGAGGAGTAGCATCAAGACCAGAGCCTTCTCATATTTGGCTTCGTTCATTACTATCGGTAAAGTATTTATTTGACCCAAAAAACCAAGAGGATATTTATACTTATGGTTGGAAAAAACTTGACAAACAAAATGATTTCACCATATGGGAAAATGAAAATTATATTCCCTTTGGCTTTATTTATTCTCAATATACAACAAAAGAGCAATTTGATATAGTTGAAAAATCATCTCATGAGAAACTTTTATTAAATGCAATTCTTTTAAATGAAACGCAAGTTAATAAGTATAAAGACTATTTAACAAAAATAAATGATAATGGTATCGGTTATTTTAGCGATGAGGATATGTCTAATGCTTGTAAAGATAGAAATTTAAATACAGTTTCTAACTTTAAAAGAGACAATTTTGGTTTTGAAGGGGATATTGCATTAGAAAACCCAAATTTAGTGTTCTTTTCAATTCCATTCGAGCAAGGGTGGAGTGCTACGGTAAATGGTAATAAGGTGGATGTTGAAAAAGTCAACTCTGGCTTAATGGCCGTTTTTTGCCAAGCAGGGCAAAACAAAATCCGCTTTAATTATATGACACCGGGCTTAAAAGAGGGACTAATAGTTTCAATTGCAGGGGTTTTAATATTAATTTTATATATTATTTTTAATGTGAGAAAAAGAAAAAAAGCTGAAAATATTAAATAATTATAGAAAAGCGGTTCATTTTTAAAAAACAAGATAGAAAAATAAAAATAAAGTAATTGACAAAACAGTTTTCAATATGTTATTATAAATGTAAATATTTAGATGTTAAATTAACATTATAAATATGATTGTCAAACCTCCGTCCCCTTGACACCCAAGTCATGGCATACAATGGAAATGGTTAGTGAACGAAAAGGAGGGGTAAGCGGAGGTAAAGCTGTTGCGGGAGCTTTATTTTTAGGCCCAGTTGGCTTGTTAGCTGGAGCGTTAGGGAAGAAGAAAGTATTGTATCAATGTAATAAGTGCGGATATTCGATAGAAAAATAGAAGAAGAAAAGTGATAAAGTAATACTGTTTTGACTATGAATAGATAAAATAATAAAAATATACTTAAGCAAAAGAAAAGGGGTAAATATTATGGAAAACATTAAGAGGGAATACTCAGCTATGTTATCCGAACTTTCTAAAAATGGGATTTATTTGGGAATTGGAGATTTAACAAAAGTAACAGGCCTTAATTTATCAGATGAACAGATAAAAATTCTTTGTCAAGTAAAGCAAACACAGCATTTAAAGATAATTAAGAATTGCATAATCTATTTTGTAATAATGTCATCAATATCAATTATTGGTGGAATAGTAGTTTATTTTTTAAGTTTAGGTTTGAATTTACCTAAATAAAAATTATGCAGGACAATATATGGGGATATTTTATGTTTTATGGGGACGGTTTCTCTCGTCTTGACTGTATAAACCTCAGTATTTAAGCCATTTTTTGGACTTTATATGGACGATTCTTGTGTTCCTTTTGAACAAGGGTGGAGTGCTACGGTAAATGGTAATAAGGTGGATGTTGAAAAAGTTAACTCTGGCTTAATGGCCGTTTTTTGCCAAGCAGGGCAAAACAAAATCCGCTTTAATTATATGACACCGGGCCTAAAAGAGGGACTAATAGTTTCAATATTAGGGATATTGATATTTATTGGATACATTGTATATATTAATAGAAAAAAGAAAACAAAAAAAGATATATAATATTTTACATTATTTTAATAATTTATTATAAATTATGTATTTTTTTTAACAAAACACTTGATTTTAGTCTTAATATAGTATATAATACAAAATAGAAATAGATTAGAGCGGGGTTACCCGCTCTAAATTGTTGTTAGAGGTGACTAACTATTAAAAGTCAAGCATTTTTTAAAAATTTTTAAGCAGAT
>CAZFQD010000044.1:0-15186 GCA_964520885.1 uncultured Oscillospiraceae bacterium
AGTATAATATAAAATGGTTATTATTGCAATAGGAAAAAAAGTTTTTATAAATTATCCGTTTCATACATAAAAGCGGATAAAGCACAAATTGGGGCTGTTTCTGTCCTAAGAATTCTTTTTCCCAAACCACCGATTTCTAAGCCGTTTTCTTTTGCCAACAAGACCTCATCTTGCTCAAATCCACCTTCTGAACCTATAATAAAAGAAAAGTCATTTGGTTTTTTTACACTTTTTAGTATTTGCTTTATAGGTTTTGTTCCCTCTCCCTCATAAAATAAAACTTTTAAATCGGCTTGCTTTGCTTTTATCAAAACATCTGAAAAATTCTTATTAAATTCAATTTTTGGTATTATTCCTCTATCGCATTGTTTTGCGGCAGACAAAGAAATATTATTCCATCTTTCTAATTTTGATACTATTGACTTGTCGTTTGGTTTTGAAATACATCTATTTGATATAAAAAATACTATTTTAAAAATTCCAAGTTCAACACATTTTTGAATAATAATTTCGCTTTTATCGCCCTTTGGCAATGCTTGATAAAGTGTAACCTTACAATTAGGTTCTGTAATATTTTTAAATGTTTTATTTATTTTAACATTTATTTCGTTCTTAGAAAAAGATAAAAACTCACCTTCATAATCTTTACCTTTACCATCGCAAAGAATAACAGTATCGCCAATTTTGTTTCTCAAAACTGTTGAAATATGTTTAACATCTTCACCTGTGATTTTTGCAATATTTCCATTTATGTTTTCTTGCTTTACAAAAAATCTCGACATAAAATTAACCTCAATAACAAAATAACTTTCTTTATTAATATAATTTAACTTTGCATTATTAATCTCTCCTCAATAAATAATTTACCACCCTAAAGGGTGGTAAAAATAATAAAAAAAACTAATTTTCGAAACTTTTTTCTATTAAAGCTAACAACGAATCCACTGCAACAACTTCGTCAATACCGTCAGCAACAATATTTATAGTGGAATCCTTTGTTATTCCTAATGATAAAATTCCAAGAAGACTTTTAGCATTAACTCTTCTGTCTTCCTTTTCCACCCAAATTGAAGCCTTAAACTCATTTGCTTTTTGAATAAAAAAGGTTGCTGGGCGAGCATGCAAGCCAATAATATTCTTAACTGTGATTACCTTTGAAATCATTAATTTTACCTCCGCAATATTATAACGATTATAGTAGAAAAATAGCTTTGCTATTTTTCAACTTGTTAAAACAAGCTTTTTCAAATACTTTCGTTATTTTAAGTATTTGAAAACTACATCGTTTCAATGAATGTTGTTTTCAAAAATATTAGAATAATATTTTTGAAATGCTCGCAAAATGTGAGCAAAAAACAACTTCGTTGTTTTTCAACGATATTCATTATAATACTAAGATAACTTTTTATTAATTAAAAGTCAACCATTATAATTGATAAAAAACAAGTTAAATAAACAAACTTTTGTTGCATAATAACAAAAAAAATTAATATATCGTTTCTATTTAATAAATGAGCAATCATAATTAAATCCTAATTCTATTGCTTTAATATTAGAATCAATTAATGCTTCTTTTTTAGCAGGAACACTTTTTTTTAATGCTTCCAACATAATGTTATACTCAACAAAATTAGTAAGTTTTAATAAAACTCCTAATACAACCATATTTGACAAGCCCTTTAAGTCGTTTTCATTTGCTACTCGAGTTACCGGAATTTTACAATAATTAATGTCATCTCTAACAGGATTTCTTTCAATCATTGAACTGTCAATTATTGCTATGCCTCCCTTTGCAACACTTTTTTCAAATTTATCAAAGGAAGGCAAATTAAGTGCCACTAAAACCGATGGCGATAAAACAAGAGGTGAACCAATTGGCTCATCTGATAAAATCACTGAGCAATTTGCTGTTCCGCCTCGCATTTCAGGTCCATATGAAGCAATCCATGAAATCTCTTTGCCAGATAACATTCCAGCACAAGCAATAACCTTTCCTGCGAACAATAATCCCTGACCACCAAAGCCTGCTAATAAAAAAGTTTGTTGCGACATATTATTTTTCTCCTTTATTTTTATAAACACCAAGAGGATAATAAGGGACCATTTTTTCTTTAACACCTTTTATTGAATCAATTGGCGATAATCCCCAATTTGTTGGGCAAGTAGATAAAACTTCTATTATTGAAAGCCCTAATCCGGCTTTTTGAGTTTCAAAGGCTTTTCTAATTGCCTTTTTAGTCTTATTAACTCCTGCAACTCCATCTATTGCTGTTCTTTCAGCATACGCCACACCATCAAGTGTAGCCATCATTTCACATATTCTGATAGGATAACCCGCAGTTTTTACATCTCTTCCATATGGTGAGGTTTGTGTAACTTGATTTGGTAAGGATGTTGGTGCCATTTGTCCACCTGTCATTCCATAAACTGCATTGTTAATGAAAATAATGGTTATATTTTCGCCTCTTGTTCCGCTATGGATAGTTTCATTAGTGCCAATTGCGGCTAAATCTCCATCTCCTTGATAGGTAAAAACAAAATTTTCTGGTAAAACCCTTTTTACTCCTGTTGCAACAGCGGGTGCTCTTCCGTGAGGTGCTTGAATCATATCACAGCTAAAATAATTATAAGCCAAAACAGAACATCCGACAGAAGCAATACCAATCGTTTTTCCTGTAATGCCCATTTCATCTAAAACTTCTGCTACTAAACGATGAGTTATTCCATGAGTGCAACCCGGACAATATCCCGTAGGTACATCAATTAAACCATCGGGTTTTTGGAATACTATTGACATTATCGTAATCCTCCTATTATTTTTTCTATTTGCTCTAATATCTCAATAGGAGTAGGAATTACTCCACCCGTTCTACCATAGAAGTGAACAGGTTTTTCGCCATTTACTGCTAAGCGAACATCGTCAACCATTTGCCCCATACTCATTTCAGTAGTTAAAAAAGCCTTTGCTGTTTTGGCTCTTTTTTCTATTATTTTGTTCGGAAATGGCCAAAGGGTTATTGGGCGAATAATTCCTGCTTTAATTCCTTTTTCTCTCGCCATTTTTACTGCACTATTAACTATTCTAACACAAGCCCCATAGGCTACTACAATTATTTCGGCATCATTTGTATTGGTTTCTTCAAATCGGACTTCTTTTTCATTAATAATATCATATCTTTTAAATCTTTCTAAAACTGTTTTCTCTAATATTTCAGGTGTAAGATACAAAGAATTTATTATATTATGTTCTCTTTTATTATTATGGCCATTTGTAGCCCATTTTTTTTCTGGTAAACTAATTTTTTTTCTTTGCTTAAACACAACTGGCTCCATCATTTGACCTAATAAGCCATCTGCTAAAATAAGTGCTGGAATTCTATATAAATCCGATAGGTCAAAAGCATCCATACACAAATCTACCATTTCTTGAACTGAAGATGGAGCTAAAACTATCAAATGAAAATCACCATGTCCCGGGGCTTTTGTGGCTTGCCAATAATCTGCTTGAGAGGGTTGAATTCCACCTAAACCCGGTCCACCTCTTTGGACATTTAAAATAACGCAAGGTAAATCACTTGCGGCTATATAAGAAATAGTTTCACATTTTAAGGATATGCCCGGTGAAGACGAAGATGTCATAGCCCTTGCTCCTGCAGATGATGCACCCAAAACCATATTTATAGCGGCAATTTCACTCTCAGCTTGCAAAAAAACTCCACCAATTTTAGGCATTACCTTAGCCATATATGCGGCAACCTCGGTTTGAGGTGTAATTGGATAACCAAAATAATGACGGCAACCAGAACGAATAGCCGCCTCAGCTACCGCCTCATTACCTTTCATTAAAACCTTTTCTGCCATTAATAATTCACTCCGTTCCTACTTTTCTACTGTAATAACACAATCTGGGCACATCTTAGCGCACATTGCACAAGCGGTGCATTTATCCATATTTTCCTCTTTAACTCCAACAGGATAATAACCCATTGAATTTAATCTTTCATCTAAAATTTCAATTATTCCCTGTGGGCAAACAGAAACACAAAGTTCACAGCCCTTACATCTTTGCTCTCTAAATGTAACTCTTGGCATAAAAAAACACCCTTTCAAATAAATGTTTACCAATATCGTTTAGTATATAATTCAATAAAAAGCATATTTTTTTCTTTTTCTAATTTCTTTTTAAAACAATTTAGTGCAGTGCAATATTTAATTGGCAAATTAGAAATTTCACTAACTTTTTTTGCATATTCAAAGGAATTTAAAATATCCATAGGTTTTGTATTTTCCCCTAAACTTGAATTATTTATTATTGCCGTTGCCTTTAATCCACTTGCGTTTTCAATATCTCTTAATAATTTTACCGCTTCTAATGGCTCTTTTATTAATGGTCTATATTGATTTATAACATAAAAAAAATCATAATCAAATTTATTTATTTTACTTGCATACCTACCTAAAGCAGTAGCCCCTGCATCATCTCCGCCAACATCAATATAAATGAATTCCTCTTTTTGGTTGAAAATGGAATTAATTTTTGCAGAAAGTGAAGGCATATCAAGATTAGTATTAGCAAAATTTGGTGAAATAACTCTAATACCATTTTCTATAAGAATATTAGTTGAATCTGTCGCACTAAAATAAGGATTTACTATATCAAGGTCAACTAAAACTACTTCATTTTTATCTTGTTTATTTAATAAAGCAAGATTAATTGCAATATTTGTTTTTCCCGTTCCATAATGACCGGTTATTATGGTTATCTTCTTATTCTCTTGCAAATAATCAACTCCGTATTATTTAAATAAATGCGATATATTTTATTGCTTTTTAAAATATTATTTTTATTCTAACTCATCAAATTCATTGAAATCTTCTAATTCAGCTTCCTTTGGTGCATTATTAGTGAAAACTACATTTGCAATAAATAAAGCAATTGATATTTCTAAAAAATTATTAGCTAAAAATATAAAAGTATTAAAATCTTTTGTAGGTTTTAAATATAAAAACAATTGAGGCAAAACAGATAATGCAGTAGAGAAAATTGCACAAATTCCAAAAACAAACATTGATTTGTTTCCGCCTCTTTTTGTTAGAACCTTAGAATAAGACAAGAAAAACAAAACGAAAAACGACAGCATAATTATTTCAAATAAACGAACTGAAATATTTGCTATACCAGTGTATTTTATAAAAATAGATATTAATCGCAATAAATTCCAGCAAAGTGGTATAATAGCCAAAAATTCAAAATATGGCTTTTCTACTATTTCTTCTTTTTTAGAAATAAGATTGAATACAAAAAATATAAACAATATTAAAAATACGAACTCTAATATTCGTAAATAATTTGAATTTTTCAATTCATTTACTAAATCAATACTTGAAATAACCATATGACTTATTAAAAAAATAAACAATAGACAAAGTGAAAAAATTGAAAAACTTCTATCTTTATAATACAGAGGATTATCATTAATAAACTCTTCTTTTTTTAAAAAGAAAAAGCCAATTAAAAAAAATGAATAAACCGCTACTAATATAATATTTAGTGCCATAACCGATAAACTATTAGATTTATAAAATCCGGTTGAATCAATTGCATAAAGAAACTGAACCGTTCTAATACTACTTCCAGCAAAAGATGCTATACATAAAACTATTAAGAATAAATTATACCTTGTTTTCACAACTACCTCGTTTCTCCGACTAAATAAATAACTTGCACATCTAATGGTCGGATAATAATTCACAACATAAAAAGAATTTATATTCCTTTTGAATGATAAACAAAAAATGGCAAAATGTCAATAAGTCTTACTATATTTATACTTTTACTGTCCAATTAAATGTGTCTTCTAATTTCCCCCATTGGATACCTGTTAAGGTGTCATATAACTTTTGAGAAAGCTTACCTATTTGTCTATTATTAATGCTCATTGCTTTACCATTAAAGTTTAACTCTCCAATTGGTGAAATTACTGCGGCAGTTCCCGTTCCAAAGGCTTCAATTAATTGTCCTTTATCGTATACATTACACAACTCATCAATTGAAATTTTTCTTTCCTCAACTTTTATTCCCCAACTTTTTAGCATATCAATACAAGAAGCTCTTGTAACCCCGGAAAGTATGCTTCCTTCTAATGACGGAGTAACAACCGTGTCATTAATAAAAAAGAATACATTCATTGTGCCAACCTCTTCAATGTATTTTCTTTCAACCCCATCTAACCATAAAACCTGAGTGAAATTCAGCATTTTTGCTTTGTTTTGAGCCTTTATAGAACCTGCATAGTTGCCACCTGCCTTAGTAAAGCCTAAGCCACCTTTAACAGCACGAACATACTCGGTTTCTACATAAATTTTAACAGGGTCTAACCCCTCGGGATAATATGCACCAACAGGCGAAAGAATAATAATAAACATATATTCATTGGAGGCTCTAACACCTAAATATGAGTCAGTAGCAATAATGAAAGGGCGAATATAAAGAGATGCGTCTTTAACAGAAGGTATCCAACTTTCATCTATCTTAACCAATTTCTTAATTGCTTTTACAGCGAAATCCTCATCTATTAAAGGAATGCAAAGTCGCTCATTGGAAACATTAAGCCGTTGCATATTTTTATTTGGTCTAAATAGTCTAATACTTCCATCGTCTGATTTATATGCCTTTAGCCCTTCGAATACTTCTTGACCATAATGAAGAACCATAGCAGAAGGGTCTAAGGACAAATTAGCATAAGGAACAATTCTCGGGTTGTACCAGCCTTTACCATCTTTATAATCCATAACAAACATATGATCTGCAAAATATTTGCCAAAGCCCAAATTATTTTGGTTTGGTTTTTGCTTTGGATTTTTTGTTAATTCTACTTTAATGTTCATCATTTTTTTCCTCCATTTAATTCAAATACAATACATTGGTTAAAATTATTACCAAAGGCATTGTCGCTAAGCAAAGCACAGTTCCGGAAAAGACTAATCCGCTTGCATATTCGGGATTTAATTCATACTCTTTAAATACTGGCAAAAGTGCAATTACACTTGATGTTGCAAATTCTATTACAAATACTCCCTTTTGCAAATTATCAAAATAAGAGCCAAATATTTTATATATGACAAAGCCGGCTATAACAGGAAAAACTATTAACTTCATAACTAAATAAATATATGTCCTGAATTTACTTAATACTTTAATAATGTTTTCAAAGGATAACAGCATCCCCAAATAAATCATTGCTAAATATGCGACGCTATTACCAATATTATCTAATGGGACGAAAAATAAATTTGGTAGTTTAAAACCTAATAATTTTAGTATCACACTTACAATAAAAGAAATTGTAATAGGACTGATTTTTAACTTTGCTTTTATTTCTCCCTTATGTCTAAATTTAGAAAGCAACAAAACACCAACAGTCCACAATACTGTGTCTTGTGCAAATGTAACAACAGTAACAAAAAAAGCACTCTCTTGACCGAAAATAGCTACACAAACAGGCAAACCCATAAATAAAACATTAGTCATTGACATAAAATAAATAAAAGCAGGAGCTTCATTTTTTGGAGTTTTAACAAGTTTTGATATTAAGTAGGCAACAATAAATTCAAAAATAACAAAAGCTATTGCCAATAAATATAAAGGTAAACTTACCTTTATTTGTTCAATTGACAATTTATCCGATAAAATAACCTTTGCAATTAATGCCGGCAACAATAATCTTGTAATTATTTTTGAAAAGACATCGGCCATTTGCTTTGTAATATATTTAGTTTTTACAGAAATATAACCAATTAAAACTAATACTGAAAGCATTATTACACTTTCAACTACGACAAAAGCTTTGCTCATATAGTCTCTCCAATCTATACAATTCACAACGAAATATTAATGTATAATGTATAATTTTTGTATCAAAGCCATTTTCTTTAATTTAATTCTGAACGGTCAAGACGGTTCACTACAATTTTCCTTATCCTTTATCCTTATTTGTTCGCTGTCTGATATATCAATTATTTTCCCACTTATTCTATCAAAAAGCAATATCAATTTATACTCAAAATTAAAGCAATGTATAAAGCAGTTTTTGTGTATATTTTTCGGGCTTAGATTAATATATTGAGGAATATACTTTTCAATATTTTTAGCATTACCAAAAAACTCATTGCACTTATTATAAAATCCCTTTTCATATTTATCGTATGGAAATGGTGGCTCGCCTTTCATACTACTTACAAAATCAAGCCTTAAATATTCGTAAAAACTATTATCTTTTATACCTTTACTAATAGCAAAATCATAAAGTAGTGTAAATTCACTTTTTCTTGATACATTGCAAAATAAAGCATTTCTATCATTTAAGTAATTTGCTAATTCAAAGAACATATTAAATGCAGAATTATAAATATTTAATAAATATTTTATAGTATTTACAAATGCTTTGCTATTGCTAAGTTTATTTAATGCTTGCTCTACTTTTTTTAATGATAAAACATCTTCATAGCAAAGCCATTTATTACTGAAAATTTCATAAGGGGCATTAGCTGAATATATTATACCATATTCCTTTACTTGGTCTTTTATTAATGAGCCATTTAACACCTTTAAAAAACCTAACTGTAATACATCACAAATTGTATATACTTTATTAAATGAGTTTTTAAATGAATTAATATCTTCATAAGGTAACCCTGCAATCAAATCACAATGAATATGGATGTTGTTTTGTTGCTTTAATTTTTTAGTATTATTTATAAGCAAATTAATATCAAATTTTCTATCAATGGCATGCAATGTTTTGTCATTTATAGATTGTATTCCTATTTCAAATTGAAATTTTCCTTTTTTGACTTGACTTAGTAATAAAAAATCTTGTTCTCTTAAAAGGTTTGCACATATTTCAAAATGAAAGGTGGCATCAGTATTTATATCTTTTAAAAAAGAAAACAGTTCATATGCTCTTTTTTGATTACAATTAAAGCTTCTGTCCACAAATTTAATTAATTTCGCCCCTTCATTAATAATTTGCAATAATTCATTTTTAACTTCATTAATATCTCTAAATCTAAGCCCACCCTTGCCCCCCGAAAGACAATAGGAGCAATTATAAGGGCAACCTCTTGAAGTTTCAAAATAAATTATTTTGTCCTTTAATTTTGAAATTTCATTTATTAAATAAGGTGAAATAATATCTTTTTCATCTATTAAGTTTGCAAATATTACTTTTTCAATATTTTTATTATTACTTAAATCATTAATAATTTCAGGTAAAATTTCTTCACCCTCGCCACAAACAATACAGTCTATAAAAGAATTTATAGCAATTATCTCATCTGCATTATAGGAAACCTCCGGTCCACCTAATATTACTTTTGATTGTGGCAATATAGTTTTTATATCCTTTGCAATATTAAGCACAAAATCAATATTCCAAATATAACAAGAAAAGCAAAAAATATTAGCACTACTTTCAAAAAGTTTTCTTATTATATCTTGCTTTCTATCATTAATAGAACTTTCAAAAATTAAAGCCTCTATATTATTTTCAATAAGACTATTTCTCAAATAACGAATAGCTAAATTTGTATGAGAATACTTTGCATTAATGCCAACTAATAGAGTTTTCATAAATACCTCCGAATTAGAAATGAGAAATATAGAGGAATGAAGTATTTTTAGTTAATAATTGGTTAGGATTGCTTAATAAAAATAGAAAAACAAACTCAACTATACTCAGCAACTTAAATATATTATATCATAGGTGTTGTTTATTTAAAAGAAAATTTTGCGTATATTTGCATATATGCGTATAATTAGGGCTTACTGGGGCTATAATTACACCGTCTAAAAAAGCAACATTAAACTATGTGCAAAACATAAAAAAATAATTAGACAATAAGAGTAACAAATGATATAATAAATGTATTATTTTACATTTCCAATTTTAAGGGGGAATTTATTTGAAAATTTTAAAAAAGCTCAATCGTGGTGCAATACTTAGTTTTATTATTTTGGTTTGTTTAATTGGCTATCTAATTTATGTAGCAATAATAAATGGAATTGATATTCCAAAAATCAAAGATGTGTGTGAAAAATATATTGAAACTGAAATTAGTTATAAAATGCTACCAAAGCAACACAGAGTTGAAAAACCTATTATAACACAATCCGAACTTAATTTATACATTGAAAATATGCAAAAGGACATTAAGGCTTTTTATACAAAAGAAGAGCAAAGCAGTAAATATATTATTGATACTCTTGCGGCTTCACTTATTGCTCAATCTAAGGGTAGTGGAGTTGTTTTTGATTTTAAAAAAGAAATAATAGAATACAATGATATTGTATTTGACAATGATACAGTTACTGTGAATTTTACTACAAATAATAATTTTGAAGGGCAAAATGCTAATAACCCCACTTCAAAAGTTGCACCAACCATTACACAAACAAATGATAATTTGATATTGCAAAAAATAAATAGCGAGTGGAAAATTATTTATTCAAATTTAAATAGTCCAAATGAACAAGAAAATATGTATGGTGAAAAGCCATATTTAAATGGTATGAGATAATTTTTATAAGGAGTGATAATGCTATGGAAACAGCTTTAAAAATAAACAATCTTAGCAAATGGTTTGGCAAACGAAAGGTTATAGATAATATTTCCTTTGAGGTTTATGCTGGCGAAGTTTTTGGGTTTTTAGGTCCAAATGGTGCAGGAAAAACTACTACAATAAAAATGATTATGGGTTTTTTAGGTGTTGACGAGGGTGAAATTTTTATTAATGACATTGATTTAAAAAAGAATTATGAAAAAGCAATGTCTAACATTGGTGGAATTGTTGAAAACCCCGAAATGTATAAAGATTTAAGCGGTATGACAAATTTGAAAATGTATGCAAGACTGCAAAACAAAGTTACCAAGCAACGCATTGACGAGGTTGTTAAAATCGTTGGAATGCAAAATCGCATAAAAGAGAAGGTGAAAAAATATTCTTTAGGAATGAAACAAAGAGTGGGATTAGCACAAGCTATGTTGCATAGACCAAAGTTATTAATTCTTGATGAACCCACAAACGGCTTAGACCCTGCCGGGATTAGAGATTTAAGAGATATTTTAAAGAATTTAGCTCACAATGAAAATGTTGCAGTATTTGTTTCAAGCCACTTACTTTCTGAAATGGAACTTATGTGTGATAGAGTTGGTATTATAAATAATGGAAAACTAATTGGAGTAAAACCTATTAATGAACTGCTCTCTAATGTTTCGGGTAAATCAAGTTATAGATTTGCAACAAAGCAAGCACAAAAAGCAAAAGAAATTTTAAGTGAAAATTATGAAAGCTTAATTAAAAATGTTACTGAGCATTATATTGAACTTGAAATTGAACAAGAAAATGTTGCTGAAATAACTACTATTCTTGCAACAAATGAAATTGGAATTTTCGGGGTAAATAAGGTTGAAACCTCTTTAGAAGACGCATTTATAAATATGACCGGAGGGGGTAATGAAATTGAGTAAATTATTATCTTTATATATTAATGAAATGATAAAAATTTCGCGAAAAATTAGTGCAATTATACTTATTTCTATTATGATTATTGGAGTTATTGGCTTTGGTGGGTTAATGAAACTCAATGAGACTATGAACAATAATCAAATGAAAAATATTAGCCAAGTTGATTTTGCCAAACAGAGTATGGACGCACAGTTAGATGATATGAAAACAAGATTAAAAGAAATAGAAATACAATTAGAAGGTGCAAGTGAAGAAAATGTTTTATATTTAGAACAGGAAAAGGCAAGTTTAGTTTCTCAAATTGAACTTTTTGAATTGGCTATTAGCAAAAATATTAATATAAATTCTGAAGATTATAGAGCAGATATTTTAAATACAATCATTGAATTAAAAGCACAACAAATCCAATTAAATTCAACCCCTTTTGAATTTCAAACCGAGCAAGAAAAAAAGAAGGTTGCATTAAATGATGCTTTATTAAAAAGGTATGAAAAAATTATTGAAAATAATGATTTTAAAGATTTTATTGCCATAAGTAATGAGCAAATTAATGATAATGATAGTATTTCAGATAATGAAAAGAAAATATTATTAGAAAGCAATCAACTTTTGCTAAAATATAATTTAACAGGTCAACAGAAAAATGATATTCAATATGAAAACAGTTCATATTTATTAATTTCACAAATAGAAAATTACAAACGCTCTTTAGTAGCAAATGTTGATCTTGTTTCAAGAAAACCATTAACAAATGAACTAAAAGAAAAGACGAAAAATGATTTAGCAGTTGCATTATATAAATTAGATAAGGATGTTGGGACTTCACAGAGTGGATTTTCAATAAATGAGATAGCAGTTGAAGGAATGTTTGGCTTTGGCATTTTCATAATAATTCTAATAATGCTTATATTAGCAGGAGGCAGTGTTTCGGGAGAAATGTCAACCGGCTCAATAAAATCTCTTATTATTTCTCCGACAAAACGATGGAAAATATTTACAGCAAAGGTTTTCTCCCTTTTAACAGTAGGAGTGTTTTCTGCTTTGATTTTGTATGCAGTAGTAATAATTACCAATGGAATACTATTTGGTCAAGGTTTGTCATATATTTTTGCCACAAATGGAGTAGCACACGAGTTAAATTTTTACATTTATAGATTTGCTTATGTTTTTGTAAATTTTATTGATGTTATTGTTTATATGGCTTTGGCATTTATGTTATCAGTAATAACGAGAAATACCGCCGCTTCTGTGGGAATTTCAATTGCAGTTTTCTTTGGTGGAAATATTGCAAATTCATTTATACAATTGTTTGCAAAAGGAGAATGGGTTAAATTTATTCCATTTAATAATTTATCACTTGCATCAAAGATATTTGAAAATAATTCATTTTCGCAGGCTATGAATTCCGGAATGTATGGAACCAATTATGCAGTTAATATTCCAATTAGTTTTTCTCTTTGTTACCTTTTAGTAATTATTATTTGTATGGGCTATACAGCACTTGATTCCTTTAATAGAAGAGATATAAAATAAGTTGAAAGTGGAAAGTGGAAAGTGGAAAATTAAGGGGCTGTATCATTAGTGAAGTCGTTCGTAATTATGCACAATTAATCGTAGGGGTCGTTGCCTTCAGCGACCCAATAACTAAGATAATATTTATTTTTTTTGGGAGGATGAGGGCATCCTCCCACATTTTTGTGCATTATTTTTGAACAAGGACTAATGTTCCGGCCCCTTTTAAGTTTATAAAAATATAGTTAATTTTTTCTAAAAGCATTTATTAAAACAGCAACAAAGCATAACAATGCACTTGTAAGAATTACTGCTTTAAAGCCTTGCATAAATACTGAACTGTCAAAGGCACCACTTGAAATAGTATTAAAGCCGATATTGGTTACTGCCGAAAAAATTATTACTGAAATAGTAGTGCCTGAAACCATACCAAAATTTCTAAAAAATGCTGTTAAACTACCGGTTACACCCAATTTATCCCTTGAAACCGAACCCATTATGCTACTTGTGTTAGGGGCTCCAAAAAATGCTCCCCCCATACCCAAAAGCAATATAACTAAACCTATTAAATATTTATTTGTATTTTGGTTAAAAAACAGCATTAATGTAAGTGCAAAAGTATTTATGCTCATTCCTATTATGGTTAATGGCTTAAAGGTTATTTTGTCCGATAATCTTCCACAAAAAGGAGATAATATTGCACTGGATAATGGATATAAGGACATTAAAAGCCCTGTTTCAAATATTGAAAGTTTTAGCACTAAATTAAGATAAAAAGGCACAAAAATCAAATATGAAAACATTGCAAGAAAGAAGATATATGCACAAAACAAGCCAATTGATAATGTTTTGTTTTTAAAAATATTAAGATTAATTAACGGGTATTTATGTTTTTTTTCTATTTTAATAAATATACTAAACAAAAGCAATGCAATTACAAATATTAATGCAAAAATTTGTAGAGATATAAAACCATCTTGAATAAAAATTAAACTAATAAATAATAGCAAAATTGAGAAAACGAAAAAGGCAGAGCCTTTTATATCAAAGGTTTTATTTATTTCAGCAGGTTTTATATTTGGCATTATAAATATAGTAAGAATAACTCCAAAAATTCCAAAGGGAAGATTAATAAAAAATATTGCTCTCCAATTAAATATTTCAATTAAAATGCCACCTAAACTCGGACCAGCAAGGCTTCCGATGGCTACTGTAGTTGCCAAAACCCCTAAAGCTTTTCCTCTTTCATTTGAAGGAAAGATGGAGGTTACAATACCTTGAACTAAAGCCATAGTAATAGAAGCACCAATTGCTTGAACTATTCTTGCAATAATTAACATAGGAAAGCTAATAGCAATACCACAAAGAAAAGAACCAATAGTAAAAATGCCTATTCCCAATGCAAAAAGTGTTTTATTTCCATAAAGGTCTGCTAATTTGCCCCAAATGAGTAAAATAGCAGAGATGGTAAGCAAATAAACAGTAACAGCCCAAGAAACAGCACTAATACTAACAGAAAAATGCTCTTTAAGAATTGGCAAAGCAATATTTACAATGCTTCCATCTAAGGTTGCCATAAAGGTTGCAATGCAGGCACTAAAAAGTATTAAATTTCTTTTTCGTTTTGTTAATTCAATGTGCATATAATTTTCCTTTGATTTTTTTGTCATTATAACGATTATAGTAGAAAAATAGCTTTGCTATTTTTCAGCTTGTTAAAACAAGCTTTTTCAAATACTTTCGTTATTTTAAGTATTTGAAAACTACATCGTTTCAATGAATGTTGTTTTCAAAAATATTAGAATAATATTTTTGAAATGCTCGCAAAATGCGAGCAAAAAACAACTTCGTTGTTTTTCAACGATATTCATTATATCATATAATAATAAATAAAGTAAAATATTATTTTTATTATGAGGTTTTTAAAAAAAGCTACAAAAAGCCAATAAATATAGGCACAACATTACATTTGTGGGTAAATAGTGAGTTTAGACCAATAAATCTTAAATCTTAAAAAGCAGTTTCCTGAACTTTTTGATAAAATATCACTTTACTATTAAAGCTTTTTAGTGTATAATAATTATTCAAATAATTAGCAATGAGCAAAACAGCACAAAAAAATAAGGTGGCAAGAGAAAACACAAGAAA
>CAZFQD010000045.1:0-15179 GCA_964520885.1 uncultured Oscillospiraceae bacterium
ATTACAATGCCTGTTTTTGGAATAAGCAAAGAGGAAGGAATGGGTAGCTTTGCAATAATAACTTCAGGAGCTTCTCTATCTAAAATTAATGCTAATGTGTCTAAAGGGATTTCAAGTTACAATAATGTATTTGCAAGTTTTCAAATTCGTGGATATGAAGAGGTTACAACATTAAACAGAACTTGGGCGGCAAAAAAATACACTTTAAGTTCAAAAAACAGAGAAACTAAAAAAGCATTATCAATTGATTACAAAGTTTTTAGCCAAAATAACACAAGTATTTTAGATATGTCTAAATATTACAGAGAATACTTAATTTCAAACGGACTTGAAAAAAATGTTCAAAACAACTATACACTGTATTTGGATTTATATATGGGAGTGAAGAAAAACAAGCAATTTTTAGGCATTGTTTATAATGGTTATGAAAATTTAACCACATTTAATGAGGCAAAACAAATTTCAAAAACATATTTAGATAATAAAGTTGATTGTTTGGTAATTAGAACAAAAGGTGCATCGGCAGACGGTGCCTATGGCGGAAATATTAACGATAAATTTAGGATTCAAAATTCTATTGGAGGAGAAAAGGGTTATATTGATTTACAAAATTACTTAAATGAGCATAACAGTAAATTGTTTAATCAAGTTGAACTATTAGAGTTTACTACAAGTTCCTTTGGATATAATACAAGTTTTGACAATGCTTTATCTGTAACTCAAAAGCCTATAAAGATTTATCAATACAGGCTTAGCACATTAGAAAGACGATTTGATATAATTCCCAAATTCTTATTAAAGCCTAATAAAATTCAAATTGCCGCAAGTTCATTGGCAAAAAGTCTTGAAAATAGCAGTGTTGAAGGAGTAGCACCTTCAAGTATTTCCTGTTCGCCGTATTCGGTTTATAATTCAGGTCAGTTTATTTCGAGGGAAGAAACACTGGACTATTTTATTAATTCAATTAATGAACTTAAAAAAACCTCAGGTATTTTATTAGAAAATCCTGTTATTGATTTTGTTAAATCATCAAATCAAATTGTGTGTATGCCCACTGGTGGCAGTATGATTAATATTATTGATGATAGCATTCCTTTTTTATACTTTGTTATTCACGGGCTTGTTTCATACAGTTGCGAACCAATAAATTTAAAAAGCAATATAAACAAACAGGTGTTAAATGCTATTGAATGTGGTGCATCACCTATGTTTTCGTTTATTTATGAAGATTACGAAAAAATTATGGACACTCCTCTTGAATACCTATACGGAGCCAAAATCAATGTTTGGATGGAAAAAAGCATTGATATTTATAACAAAATGAAATCTGCCGTTGGTGATTTAACTTCAATGTATATTATAGGTTACGAAATTATTAATGAAAATGTAAAAATAATTACTTATAGCAATAACACAAAAATAATTATAAACTATTCGGAAAATAGTTATTTTTATGAAAATAATGAAGTAAAGCCAATTGACTTTATTAAAATAAATTAAAGGTGAGGGAATTATGTTCTTTAAAAAAATGAAACATAAAAAAGTGCAGTCTTTATTTGGATATATTTTTATTTCACCTTGGATAATTGGTGTTATAGCATTTTTTGTTTTACCAATTATTAGTTCTTCAATTTACTTATTTAATTCTGTTAAAATAGTTCCGGGTGGAGTTGAAACGACTTTTATTGGATTGTTTAATATTAATAAGGTGTTTTTTGAGGATGCAGAAAATGTTCCCTTGATTGTTAACACATTGGGTTCTACTTTATTTGAAAGTTCTCTGATTATTGTTTTTAGCCTTATTATTGCGTTATTACTACACAAAAAATTTCCGACTCAAACCTTGATTAGAGCAGTTTATATGTTACCAATTATTTTGACTTCGGGAATAATTTTATCAGTGTTTAAGCAGGATTTATTTTCCCAGTCTGCCATTCAAAATTCTGATACTACTATTTTTCAAAGTGCTTCGGTAAGAGATGCGTTATTTGCATTTGGATTATCAGCCGAAATAGTTAAGTTTTTAACCGATATTGTCAATCAAATTTTAGAAATAGTTTGGCGTTCCGGTGTTCAAATATTGTTATTTTACGCATCATTAAAATCAATTTCTCCTGTTTATTATGAGGTTAGCAAGGTCGAAGGTGCAACAGGTTGGCAAACCTTTTGGAGTATAACTTTTCCTGTAATTTCACCATATATTTTACTTTATTCTGTTTATACAATTATTGATAGTTTTATGTATTTTGGCAATCCGGTTATGAATAAAGTGTTGTATTATTTTAACCATTCTATGTATGAGTTTAGCACAATTTTTGCATTCTTTTACGGTATGGGAGTCTTATTGTTAACGGTTACTATTTGGGGAAGTATTAGTAAATTAACATCAAAAATATAGTTTGAATGGGGGGGATGTATTTTGAAATTATTAAATTTAAGTTATCATCAAAAGGCAAAGTTTAAAAGTAAAACCATTGAAGTTTTTTCAATTATTGTTAGGCTTTTAGCATTGTATGCAATTTCATTTACAATTTTATATCCACTCATATTTATGGCTGTTTCAGCATTAAGAGACAGGCAGGATTTATATAATCCAAGTGTTATTTGGATTACCAGAAATTTTACATTAGATAACATCAAATACATCTTTGAATTTATGAATTACCCAAGCACATTAACCCGAACATTATTAATATCATTTTTTTGTGGGATTTTTCAGGTTGCAAGTTGTGCTTTTGTTGGATATGGATTTGCCCGATACAAATTTAAGGGTAAAAATATATTATTTATATTGGTAATTTTTACTTTGATTATTCCAATTCAATCTTACATAACTCCACTTTACCTTAATTTTAGAAATTTTAATATTCCAATTATTTCTCAATTTATTAATATTTTTATTGATGGCAAAGGCACATTAAATTTAATTAATAATCCGGCAGCATTTTGGGTTCAAAGCATTTGTGCAATGGATATCCGTTCAGGTCTATTTATTTTCATCTTTAGACAGTTTTTCACCAATATGCCAAGAGAACTTGATGATGCAGGAAGTATTGATGGGTGCGGACATTTTGGAGTATATTTTAGAATAATGTTACCAAATGCTGTCTCAGCAATGACAACTGTGTTTATTTTTTCTTTTGTTTGGCATTGGAATGACTTTTTTACAACAAGTGTTTTAAGCACAAATGCAAATACATTAGCTACTACTTTATCAAGCCTTCGAGAAACAATATTTAGAGCAGAAGGACCTGATGCAAGCGATTTGTTATTACAACAAGTGAGAATACAGGCAGGGGCTTTATTATGTATTTTACCTTTAATAATTGTTTTTATCATAATGCAAAGGTATATTACTGAAAGTGTAGAAAAAACAGGTATAGTTGGATAAGGTTATTATTTGCTTATATAATTTGCTCCTTTTAATTAAGAGTTATAACTCAATTGTCCTCAATCTTAGAGAAGTAGCAAGTTTTATATATAAAATTTTTCAAGAAAACCCATAAAAACGGTGAATATTATGGACTGCCCACTGTTTTAAAAGCAAAATTGACAGTTCCATTTAAAAGGAGAAAGGTGATTTTTATGAAAAAAGCAAGAGTAGTATTGTTATTTGTAGCATTGGTATTTATTTTAATTTCCTGCAATAACAACAAAGGGGATAATTCAAGCAGTAAAGTCAGTTCAAGCAGTAAAGAGAATTCTTCAAGCAGTAGCAGTAGTTCCTTAAACAATGATAGTAGCACTGAGAGCAGTAGCAGTGATTTGATTTCAAGTGAGGAAACTTTAAGTTCTTCCAATTCTAATATTATTTACAAGCCAAGAACAACTGTTTCAACTTTAGTTGCTAAAAATGGACGCACCACAGTTGAATACTTAGACAATCCATATTTAATTTATGGAGTGCAAATTAGGCTTGATAATTTAAGAGCTGATGGCATTAATGATATTAATAAGTGGGAAGAGTTGTTTAAAAAAACAAGAGAGCTTAATTTTCAAACTATTGAGTGTCAAGTTGTATGGACTTGTGTTGAATTAGAAAAAGATTTTTTTGATTTTTTTGAATTAAGTTTAATTCTTAAATGGTGCAATAAATATGATTTGAATTTGCAAATTATTTGGTTTGGCAGTAATGTTGCAGGTGGCGGAATAAGAGGTGTGCCAACCTATGTAGCGAATGATAGACTAACCTATCCTAGATTAGCTGCTCATCCTGAAATATTTGTAGATTATTCTAATCCTAATTTTCAGGCAAGAGAAGTAAATGCAATGGAACAGATGATGAAATTTTTAGAAGAAAATGACACGCAATATCGTGTTTGTATGATTCAAGTTGAAGCTGAACCGGATAATGTTACAGGAGTTGATTTTTCTTGGCAGGATCCCGCTTTGGTAGACAAGGAAATGTGGGGTGGAGGTCAGGCTTTGGCTTCTATTACCATGATGGATAAAGTTGGGCAAGCTGTTAAGAATTCAAACAGAAAGGTTGTAACCCGTGCGGCATTTATAGACCAAAGCTATTTTAATGTTGCTCAAAGGAACAAAAATTATATTAAAAAGACTTTTGACACCTTAGGAATTGATTTGGTTGGTATTGATAACTATGATGCAACACTTTCATCTCATACACTGCTAAAAGATTATGTAAATAGCATAATTCCATCAGGGAATATCGCATATACTCCGGAAGCCGGCGGAGACGCAGGCAATACTATTAATCAAGCAATGCATGCTTTTTCACGAGGAGAGGGACATTTAATTTACGAACTTAGAACAGGTAACTTTATGCCGATTGACCTTGATACAGGCATTTATCGCAGGACACCAACATGGGATTGGGTGGAAAGAGACGGGACACTGGATGTGCCTGTTTATCCCCGTGTGGCATATGGAAATATGAAGGAATGTAAAACAAGCGAAGTTAGAAATTTTAATAAAATGATTTATAAAGCATCATCAAAACTTGCTGTATTAAACAAAGATAGTATGGCGGCATTTAACCTTGAAAATGTGCAAACAGCTTATTCAAAATTCTCTCAAAAGTGTGGGCTATATACATTAGACTATTATTCACCAATAGGCGGTGAGGCTATGGCAATGTGTGATACAAATGGCGACCTTATATTATTATCTTTATATAATATGAGTAAGTTTACAATTGAAGGCAAAACAATTGTTGGAAAGGCATCGGTTGGATATTATACAAAGGATGGTAAATGGGTTGAAGAAAACACCCTTAGTGCTAATGGCGGAACAATTGTAGTGCCAGCAATTAGTTGTGTTAGAATAAGTGCTGAAAATCTTATATAATGTTCAACTAAGAACAGATTACCAAAACAAAAGGTGAGGTTAGCTTGAAAGAAATAAGTGGCACATTGGTTCGTTGTCGGGCTTTGCCCAAACACTTGCATATCCATATATGTGGCGTGTCCGTTCAAATCCCTTACGCCTACCACTGCACCATTTCTTTCTTCCAAACTTTGTGCCTCAAAGAAAGGAATGAAACTTAAAATGAAAAAATCATTATCTTTTCTTGTGTTTTTTGTCTTGATATTTACTTTAATACCGTTTTCAGAGGTAAAAATGAATGTGGCAGGGAGTGAAACAAATATGGGTTATGGTGTGTTTGATGCACTGACAGAAATTGCAAACAACACAAAGGCAACGGCTCCGCTTTATGTTGGTCAATACGATATAAAAAATGGTCCAAATTGGTTTGTTACTTATGATAAAGGAATTAATCCGAGTGGAGTTTTTGACACAAATGGAGTAACAAAGGATAACATTTATAATGGACACGATGGGCTTGTTATTTTTAATGATGGCACCGTCGGCGATAATCTTTATGATTGGGGCTGGGGTGTTAGCAAAGTGCTTGAAGCAAATATGCTTTCAATGTTCAACACAGGAATAGGTATACCCACAAGGCAAGCATATGAATATGTCGCAACAGAGAATGGAAATGCGACCTTGTATTTTAATGATTTATATACTGAAGGGCTTAATTCACAAAATCGTTATAGTGGGGTTTATATGTGTTTAGCCCTAATTGAAAATGACCCTACAGCTAATATTAAATATGCAATATTTAAAAATGGTAATAAAATTTGGCCAATAGATAGTGATTATATGCAATATTCAAGTAATATACAATTATCTGGCGAATTTATGCTCAATTTTGATGTCAACACGAATGACAAAATTACATTATTATATGAACAAACAGCAGCAGCGGCTTACACCACAGCCGTTTATGTAAAACCTGTTATTGAATTTTCAAAAATAGTTGAACCCGACTCATATATTCAGATTAATAAAAACTGTGAAGTTGTATTTCAATCCGAGGTTACAACTGAAGAAGAGTTACAGCAAATTAAAACTGGGACAGAATGGTATGTTACCTACGATAAAGGTATTAACACAGCAGGTTTATTTGACACACAGGGTGTTACAAAAGATAATGTATTTAATGGACATGATAGTTATGTAATATTTAATGATGGCACTGTCGGCGATAATCTTTATGATTGGGGTTGGGGGGTAAACACTTGTCAATCACCTGATATATTAACAATGTCTAATACAGGCATTGGAATTCCCACAAGGCAAGGCTACCAATATAAAGTGAGCAGAACAGGAACAGCAAATTTATTTTTTAAAGACCTAAATGATGTGGCGAACAATTCGCAATCAACTACCTGCGGAAATTACCTTAATGTTGATATGCCATTAAATGACCCAACTGCAACTGTTAAGTTTGCCATCTTTAAAAACAATACGAAGATTTGGCCAACTGATGCAAGTTATATGGAATACACAAATGACACATTGCTTAGCGGTCAATTTATGCTACCAATTGATGTGGCTGAGAATGATACAATAACTGTGCTTTTTGAAACAAATGCAGCAAATGTATATTCTATAAATGTATATTCTCATCCTATTATTAATTATATTGTTTCGCAGGTTGTAACCAAAAATGGACGAACCTATGTAGAATATATGGGAAAGCCTTATCTAAATTACGGAGTTCAAATAAGGCTTGATAATTTGCAAGCGATTAGCATACTTGAATTAAGCAAATGGAAAGAGACCTTGCAAAAGTCTAAGGAGCTTAATTTTAATACCGTTAATTTGCAAGTTTGCTGGACATGGATTGAACAGGTTAAGGATACATATAATTTTTATGAATTGGGGCTTTTGCTTGATTGGTGCGAGGAATTAGACCTTAATTTACAAGTGATTTGGTTTGGTTCGGATGTTGCCGGTGGGCCAACTGATGTTCCGAGTTATATTAAAAATGATACGGTAACCTATCCGAGATTAGCAGTTCATCCTACAACTCATATTGATTTTTCAACTCCTGCATTTGTGGAAAGGGAGCAAAAAGCAATTGGCGAAATGATGAAATTTATTGAAAAGAATGATAAAACTCATCGTCTTGTTATGGTTCAGGTTGAGGCTGAGCCGGATAATGTTCAAGGTTATGACTTTAATTGGAGTGACCCTGTTGCAGTAGCAAATAATATGTGGGCAGGTGGGCAACCGGATGCCGCAATTAATATGATGGATAAGTTGGGGCAAACAATTAAGGCGTCTAACAATTCAGTGGTTACAAGAGCGGCGTTTATAGACCAAAGTTATATTAATACAATATTGAGGGATCATGATTATATTAAGAAGACCTTTGACACGGATGGAATAGACTTAGTGGGAATTGATAATTATGATGCGACGATTTCTGCACATAGCACATTATATAATTATATGAATAGTATTATTTCAACAGGGAATGTCCCATACACACCGGAAGCCGGAGGAAATTGTTCCAATACAATTAATCAGGCATTGTTTGGATTTTCACAAGGTGGAGGACATTATATTTACGAAATAAGAACTGGTAATTTTATGCCTGTTGACCTTGACACTGGTATTTATCGTAGGACACCAACATGGGATTGGGTTGAAAGAGATGGAACACTTGATGTAGATGTATATCCCCGAATGCCATATGGGACTATGAAGGAAACAAAAACCTCAGAGGTTCGAGCATTTAATTCAATGATATATAAAGTGGATATGAAACTTGCCTCTCTACCAATATGCAATATTGCAGTATTTAATATAGAAAATATTGAGGGGGAATATATTTCAGATGTAGTAAATTGTGGCTCTTATCAAATTCAATATAATTCTCCAACTGGAGGAGAAGCAATTGCAATGAGTGATTTAAACGGCGACTTAATTTTAATGTCATTATATAATGGAGGAAAATTCACAATAAGTGGCAAAGCAATATCAAGAAATGCCTCAATTGGATATTTTGACAGAAATAATATTTGGGTTGAGGAAAGTGCTATTACAACAAGTGGTAATAATGTTACTTTACCCGCACAGAGTTGTATGAGGATTGAAGCTAATACAACAGGGATTGATTTAAGCAGTTTTAATGTAAAAAATGCAGTAGAAAACATAGGAAATGTATTAACAAATATACAAACAGAGTTAACAGTATCAGCACTAAAAGTTTTAATTGCACCAGAAGACGGAGTAAGTGTAATTATAAAAAATGCTATGGGGACAGATATTACTAATTTGAACAATTCTATTATTGAAACCGGTTCATCAATAGAAGTATTAAAAGATAGTGAAACTACTATTTATAAAATGGTGATTTATGGAGATGTGAATGGCGATGGAAATATTGCTATAAATGATTTGGTAACTATGAAGCAACATTTGTTAAAAATAAAATTTTTAGATGATGAATTTCTTTATGCGGGAGATATTTATAAAACGGGTTCAATTTCAATCTCAGCTTTTGTAGCAATGAAGAAACACCTATTAAATATTTCTACAATTTCTCAAAATATTTCTCCAATAACCATAACACTTGACAATACGGAAACAACTATACAACATCTATCAACAACGGAGTTAATTGCTACTATATATCCAACAAATGCGGAAAATAAATCAATTATATGGGCATCAAGTGATACTGAAATTGCATCTGTTAGTGCAAATGGTGTTGTTACAGGAGTTTCAATAGGCAGTGCTACAATTACTGCAACAACTATTGATGGAGATAAAACTGCGATTTGCACAGTAACTGTTATACCAATTTTATAAGTTTCAGGAGTAATCTTGGACAATTCAACCATATTAATTAGAAGGGGAAAGAATAATGAAAGAGAATTTATTGGAACTTAACAGAAACATACTTAAAAGAAAGGCTAATGGGAAAGCAATTTTTCAACCGAGAATTAATGCATGGTATGATGACAGGGTATTTAGTAAAAAAGACCTACCCGGAAAATTTGCGGGCTGTGATAAAGTTGCACTTTATGAAAAAATCGGTTGCTCAGATAGGCTATATAATTTTAATACTTGTCTTGAAGCCCAGTATGACAGTAGTGTTAAGGTAGAATGGATTTCAATTAATACCAATGGCAGAGATTATGAAAAAATTATGACCACACCGGTTGGTACAGTAAACGAAATTGTTTGCGGAAATGACAGTAATTATGGTATGATGCCCACAAAATGGTTGTGTACCACAAAAGAGGATTTAAGGGTTTGCAGTTATATTGAAGAAGCAACAACATTTAGCTTTAATATGGATACTTATAATAAACTCTATTCTGAGTTGTCCCATTTAGGCTTGCCTACAATGTTTATACCAAGAACTAATATTCAAAAGTTAATAGTTGAGTTATCGGGAGTAGAGGACACCTATTATTTATTAGCAGATTATGAGGATGAAGTTGAAGATTATTTTAAATCACTTACCAAGAGTCAAGAGGGAATGATTAAGGCGGTGGCGGAAAGCCCTATTGAGTGGATAAATTACGGAGATAATTTGCATTGCAGAATTTTACCAGATTATATGTTTGTAAAGTATATTTTACCTGAGTATGAAAAACGAGGAGATGTTTTGCATAAAGCAAATAAATTTGTATATTCACATTGGGACGGCGAAGTTAAGGGCTATCTTAAATATGCCAAGAGTTGCTTTTTAGATGGAATTGAGGCGATAACTCCGGAGCCTCAAGGTGATGTTACCATTGAAGAGGTCAAAGAACATTTAGGTGATGAAATCTTTTTAATTGATGGCTTAGCAGCTGTATTGTTTAATGATACCTATTCTAAAGAGCATTTAACAAGAGAAACCAAGAAAATTTTGAATTTATTTGAAGGTCAATTAATTTTAGGTATATCGGACGAAATGCCGGCAGACGGTGAAATTGAAAAGGTCGAGCTTGTAACGGAATTAGTAAATGAATTCAATGCTAAGAAAAATACATTTTGAGGGCAAGTATGGAAAGAAGAGAACGGTTTGATTTATGTATAAATCATAAAAATACTGATAGAATTCCAATTGATTTTACAGGAACACCGCAAACAACATATGAAGATTTTTCGATTATTGAAAAAATAGCATTAGAACTTAATATAAAAGTTTTTGATGAAAATGAAATAAAAGAAAAAGTCCTTAAATATTTAAATGTTGATTTTCGGAATGTAGGATTTATTTTAAAGCCTGAAAGTGATTTAGTAAAATCGGGAGAAAATTGGCATACTGATTTTTGGGGAGTAACACGAAAATGGACAGGAATGTATTGGGATATTTCTAATTATCCTTTAAAAGATGCGAGTATTGCCGACCTTGATAATTTTTCATGGCCACAAGCTAATAAAATAGACAAAAAAATATTTACAAACCTAAGAGAAAGAGCAAAGCGACTTTGGAACGATACGGATTTCGTAATAGTTGGAGAACATCCTACTTATGGAATATTAGAACTTGGATGTTGGATGTGTAGTTTTGATGATTTTTTATATCGTTTAGTCGGAGAACCTGAGTTTGCAGAAAAGTTTTTTTCAAAAGTATATGAATATCAAAAGGATGTAATTGATTTATATTATACTGCTATTGGGGATTACATACAAGTTACAACAAGCGGAGATGATTTTGGAACCCAAAACGGACCTTTTATGTCTCCCGATACATTTTCCGAAATGATTTCACCTTGGTATAAAAAGAGGATTGCTTTAACGAAACAATATACAAAAGCTAAATATTTTCATCATACCTGCGGTTCAATATATAGACTACTTGACAATATAATTGAAATGGGAGTAGATATTTTAAATCCTTTACAGCCCAATGTATTTGAAATGGATTATGAAATCATCAAACAAAAATATGGTGATAAAATTACATTTTGGGGTGGCATAGACGAACAAGGTCTTTTGACTAACGGAACAACTGAGGAAGTTAAAAAGAATGTCAAAGAAGTTGTAAAATTAATGGGGGAAAACGGCGGATATATAATGGCTCCTTCTCATAACATTCAAGCAGATGTTCCAATAGAAAATATTATTGCTATGTATAATTCTATTAGAGAATAAGTGGATGAAAATAAATTAGAATATAATAAATTTGTAAAATGGAGCGATGAAAAATGACATCTCGCGAACTTGTATATGCAACATTAAAAGGAGAAAATACTATTAGAGTGTCACGACAATTATGGCTTTTGCCATGGGCAATTAATCATTACAAAAATGAAGTTGAATTAATTAATAAAGATTATCCTGATGACATTATTAATATTAATGCAAATTTCAAGACACAATTTAAAAAATTAAGTGGAAATCAATGTGAAATAGGACAGTATATCGATGAGTGGGGCTGTGTCTTTGAAAATATTCAAAAGGGAGTTATAGGAGAAGTAAAAAGCCCTTTGATTTTAGATGAAGATTGGAATGATGTAGAAAATATTCATATTCCAGAAGAACTACTTTCTTTTGATATTGAAGAAGTTAATGCACAAATAAGAGAATTAGGATATGAGAAATTTGTAATTGCAGGAGCATGCCCAAGACCATTTGAACAACTCCAATTTATTAGAGGAACCGAAAATTTTTATATGGATTTAATTATGAAACCTAATAAAATGATGGCATTTATTGAAAAAATGCACGATTTTTATTGTAGATTGTTAAAAAAATGGGCATTAACAGATGTGGACACATTAATGATGATGGATGATTGGGGAAGTCAAAAATCTTTATTAATTAACCCCAAATTATGGGAAGAAATCTTTATGCCAATGTATAAGGATTATATTGATATAGCACATAAGGCAGGAAAGAAAATGTTTATGCATTCTGATGGCAATATTTTATTAATAATTCCTAAACTAATTGATATTGGTTTAGATGCTGTAAATTGCCAATTGTTTTGTATGGGTTTAGAAAATTTAAAACAATTTAAAGGTAAAATTACATTCTGGGGTGAGATAGACAGACAAAATATTTTACCATTTGGAACAAAAGCAGATGTAAAAAATGCAGTTGTATCTATTAAAGATAATCTATGGGACAATGGTTATTGTATTGCCCAAATGGAATTTGGACCTGCCGCTAAACCTGAAAATATAAGAGAAGCATTTACAATATGGAATGGGGTAATTTAATGGAAAAATATTATGAATATTTTTGAAATGTCAACAAATAGGCAATCGGCACTTGAAGAATTTGAAAAATCGCTTTTGACTTTTTCGGGTAGTGCCTCAATTGATAGTATAATTGAAAGACTAAAAAAAGTTAATAATGAAATCACTACAAAAGGCATCGTATTTAACGAAGAGTCAGCAAGGTATTTAATGACCGAAAATGGCTATGGTCAAATTTATGACTGGGATTTATATTTTGAAAGTATCTATGCAATGTATAATGGTGAAAGTAAGTTTTGCTTTGCAAATTTAGAAGCTTTTTTTGAAAGGCAGGAGGAGGATGGATTTATCGCTCGTGCATTTGGTCTGATGCCTTATGGTAAAAAAGACCCATTCAAACCGTTTATTGCTCAAATTACACTCTTGGGTTGTTTGCAAGTAAATGATTTTACTTGGGCAAGAAAGCATTTTATTAATATTGAAAGGTATCTGAATTCATATTATACCCGCTACGATAACGATAATAACGGACTTTGCTTTTGGATTGAGGCAGGAGCGTCAGGTATGGACAACCAACATTCGCGAGTTCCCATTGATGGAACCGGTGAGGGCGTTGACTTAAATTGTTATTTGTATCGGGATTATTTAGCCTTAGCTAAAATTGCGGAAAAATTAGGTTTGATTGATAAAAAAGAGATATTCATTAAAAAAACAGATGAAATTAAAGCCAACATAAACAAATATCTATGGGACGAGAAAACAGGCTTTTATTACGATAGAAGCGAGGTAACGGGAGACTTGATTTTTGAAAAAGGCGTTTCTGGGTTCGTGCCACTTTGGGCGGGAATTGCATCGGAAGAGCAGGCCAAAAGGCTTGTTTTTGAGCATTTATTAAATGAAAATGAGTTTTGGACAAATTATCCAATCGCAACGCTCTCCTGCCAATCAAAGGCATATGACCAAAGTTGGCCACTAAATACATGTAGTTGGAATGGGCCTGTTTGGATACCAATGAATTATATGATTTTTCACGGTCTGGTTAGTTATGGTTTCTTTGATGTGGCAAAAATACTTGCAGATAAATCATTTGAATTGGTCTATATAAAAAACAGTTCTACAAGGGAATTTTATAATGGAGATGATGGCACAGGATACGGTATCGACCCTTTTCTCGGATGGACAACACTTGCCTATTATATGCCCTTTGAATTTCATATGAATTATGACCCAACAAATATTGATAATGAATATGTAATCCCATTAGGATCAATGTTGGGGCTAAACTTATACAACAAATAACAAAACTAAATGTATTTAGGAGACGAAGTTATGACTTCAAAGCAAAGACTATTATCAGCACTAAAAGGAGAAAAGGTAGATTACATTCCTTTTTCTCCTAATTTAGCATATTATTTTGATTTTTTACCTGAAGAAACACGCAATAAAGGTATCTTTGATTATATTGTAAATATGGGTGCAGACCCACTTATGCGTGGAGATGTGCAGGCTTTTGAAATAAAGCAAAATAAATGCAGTACAAAAGTTATGCAAAACGGCAACAAAATTTACACCACTATTACAACGCCAAAAGGCAATCTTAATTTGGAACAAACCTGTGTTGAATTAACAAAAACTTGCTTTATAAGCAAGCACCCCGTAAGTACAATTGAAGGTATAGAACTCCTAAAGCTTTATTTTGAAGATTTGGATGTTTTGCCACAAATCGTATCTGCAAACGAGAAAATAAAAGATTTGGGAGAAAAAGGATTACAGTTGGCAATACTCGGTATTGGTTTAAAATCTGCTTTTCAAAGTCTACTTGAACATTGGATTGGCATAGAGAATTTAGTGTATTTATGTATGGATTATCCCGATGAAATTGACGAACTTTTGAAAATAATGCAGGCAAAAAATTTAAAAACAGTTGAATATACAGCAAACAGTAATATTTCTGCTTGCATTTCATGGGAGGATAGTTCAACAACTAATTTAAGCCCTGCAATGTATGAAAAATATATTGCACCGGAGATTTCAAATTGGTGTAAAATTTTAAAACAAGTTGATAAGTTTTATGTTCAACATGCCTGCGGACACATAAAGGATTTACTTGTCCCAATGGCAAAGCAGGGAATTTCGGGAATTGAGTCGATATGCCCTCCGCCAACAGGAAATATAACAATAAAACAGGCTGTGCAGGATTTGCCAAAAAACATTTCAATTATCGGTGGAATAGAACCAACACATTTTTTAAATGACCCTATCAACATAATTTTAGAATAATCTCTCCGTTTTAATGTTTAAATTTATGTTTATTCCCCAAAAACCAAACCCTATGTTTTTATGTTTAAATTATTGTTTATTTGCTTTTAACTTTATCACAAGAAAGCATAAGATTTTAAAGGCTTTTTGAAGCTATCTCAACATAACAGAAGTTAAATTTCAAGCAATTTTAAGATATTTTACTATGCTTAATGCCCTCATAACCTGAAGGGCATCAGTTGTCTCAAAAATATACCCTTTTGAACCAACAAAAATATGATTGTATTTACGTAAAATGCTCATAAATATTAAAAATGGAGCGAGTTTTATTAAAAGCCGTATCCTATACAAAATGATACTTTTTTATTTTTGCATACTAAATTCAAACTTATAATTATCCGTTTTTATATTTAATTTGTAAAAAGTATATCTCGTTGCACAAAGTAAATTTTTTAG
>CAZFQD010000046.1:0-15025 GCA_964520885.1 uncultured Oscillospiraceae bacterium
ACTTGGTGTCTGGCAAGTGAGCAAAGGAATGCTAAGCGGGAAAATAGCCGTCAAGATATTGAGGTTTTGAAGACTAATTAGTATTAAATACACATTGAATAATTTGGTTATTTGGAGGGTATATGAAAAGATTTTTAGAAATTACTGATGTATTAGCAAGGCAAATATTAGACTCAAGAGGAAATCCCACAGTTGAGGCAGAAGTTTGGATTGAAGGGCTTATTAAAGGACGGGCATCGGTTCCTTCAGGAGCTTCTACTGGTATTTTTGAAGCATATGAAAAAAGAGATGGAGATAAAAAAATATATAAAGGCAAGGGTGTTATGCAGGCAGTAGAAAATGCAAAATTAGCTATTGCTGATGTTGTAATAGGATTAAATGCGTTAGACCAGCAAGAAGTTGATAATGCTATGCTTAAATTAGATGGCACAAAAAACAAATCTAATTTAGGAGCAAATGCAATTCTTGCAGTTTCCATTGCCAATGCAAGAGCAGCATCAAAAGCAATAGGATTACCACTATATAGATATTTAGGCTCAACATCTTCAAGAATTATGCCTGTTCCAATGTTAAATGTTCTAAATGGAGGGGCACATAGCGATAATAATATTGATATTCAAGAATTTATGATAATGCCTTGTGGAGCAAATTCCTTTAAGGATGCACTTAGATGGAGTGTAGAAGTTTTTCATACTCTTAAAAGCATTTTAAGAGAAGGCGGATATTCAACGGCTGTTGGAGATGAAGGGGGCTTTGCTCCAAATCTTAACGATGATGAGGATGCTATAAAATATATTTTAAAGGCTATTGATAGAGCTGGTTTTATTGCAGGCAAAGATTTTATGATAGCTATTGATGCCGCTTGTTCTGAATGGGTAACTAATGATGGGAAATATATTTTGCCTAAAAAGAAAAAGACTTTTTCTTCTGATGATCTTGTAAATTACTGGATAGATTTATCAAAAAAATACCCCATAATCTCAATAGAAGATGGAGCATCACAGGAAGACAGAGAATGCTGGAAAAAACTAACAAAGGCTTTAGGTAGAAATATTCAGTTGGTTGGGGACGACCTTTTTGTTACCAATACTGAAAGAATAAAAAGCGGAATAAATGATAAAATTGCAAATAGTGTTTTAATTAAACCCAATCAAATAGGCACAGTTTCAGAAACAATTTTAGCAGTTGAAACTGCAAAAAATGCAGGTTATACTGTCGTAATCTCTCATCGTTCAGGTGAAACGGAAGATACCTTTATTGCAGATTTGTCAGTTGCTTTAAATGCAGGGCAAATTAAAATTGGAGCACCTTGTCGTGGAGAAAGAACAGCTAAATATAATCGACTTTTGAGAATTGAGCAAGAACTATCAACTGCGGCTGAATATTTAGGATTTAACGCTTTTAATAATTTTGATTAAAATAAAAAAAAAGGGGTAAAAATTATGTCAAGACGAGATAAAGAAAATTACTATTTGGACATTGCAGAGTCAGTTTCAGAAAGAGGGACTTGTTTAAGACGAAATTTTGGAGCAATAATAGTAAACAAGGATATAATAATTTCAACCGGATATACGGGAGCCCCAAGAGGAAGGAAAAATTGTTGTGATTTAGGTGAATGTTTAAGAGAAAAATTAAATATTCCAAGAGGGGAACGATATGAACTTTGTCGCAGTGTTCACGCAGAAGCAAACGCTATCATTGCCGCCTCAAGAAATGAAATGTTAGGGGCTACATTATTTTTAGTTGGAAGAGATGCAATTACAGATGAGATAGTTAAAGATGCGAATTCTTGTTCAATGTGTAAACGATTAATAATAAATGCAGGAATTACAAGTGTTGTAATTCGCAACTCAAAGGATACATATTCAGCAATAGATGTCCGTGATTGGGTGTTTAAGGATGATAGTTTATCGGAAGAATTTGGATACTAAAATCAATTGACGATTGACAATTGACAATTATTTAGAGTCATAACAAGGAGAAAAATAAAGAATGACAGAGAAAATTAAAATTTTACTTATTAAAAAAAATTTTTCCGCAGTTCAACTTGCAGAAAAATTAGGAACAACCCCATCTAATTTATATAATAAATTTAAAAGGGATAACTTTTCCGAAAATGAACTAATAGAAATAGCAAATATATTAAATTGCAAATACGAAGGATTTTTCATTTTAGACAATGGAGATAAGATTTAATAATGCCTTTTCAAACCTCTCATCATCTTGAGAGGTTCTTTTTGGTATACTTTGTGTTCTGCCACCGCCTCTACGAACCTTTTTACCAATATGTCTTTCAAATAACAATCCGTCTATATTATTCTCAGTAAATATTAACCCATTTTGATTAATTGCCTTTGCTCCTTTTGAAAGTGCTAAGGTTGCTACACCATAGTCTTGAGTAACTACAATATCGCCTTTATTTGTCTTGTTTATCAGTGCAATATCAACCGAGTCATCTGCTTTATCAACTTGAATTACCTCACTATAACCGTCATTAATTTGGTGTGAAGTATCAATTACCATAACTACAGGAATTTTTTTGCTTTTAGCAACCTTTAATATTATTTCTTTTACAGGGCAAGCATCTGCATCAACTAAAATTGTCATATTTTCTCTTCTTTCTTATTGATTTAATAAATTAGTAATAAAATTAATAAAAATAATTGAAATTGGGTAGTTTTTATATTGCATAGTTTTATTGAATTTGATATACTAACATAGTGTTTTTAATTAATATGGAAGGATGATATATATGTCGGTAAAGGTTGTTGTTGGTTCGCAATGGGGCGACGAGGGAAAAGGTAAGATTATTGATATATTGGCAAGCAGAGCAGATGTTGTTATTCGCTCACAGGGAGGAAATAACGCAGGGCACACAGTAAAAGCCGACGGTGTTACATATAAACTTCATCTAATTCCTTCTGGTATTCTTAATAAAAATACTCTTTGCCTAATTGGCTGTGGGGTTGTTATTGACCCAAAGGTTATTTTAAACGAAATTGAAGGTTTAAAGGAAAAAGGTTTTGATTGTAAAAATTTAAGAATTGACCCTCGGGCACATATTATTATGCCATATCATATTGAAATTGATAGTTTATCCGAAATTGCAAGAGGAAAAAGCGATATTGGAACAACAAAACGAGGTATAGGTCCTTGTTATATGGATAAAGCCGAAAGATGCGGACTTAGAATGTGCGATTTAGTTGAGCAAACACAATTTGAGCATAAGGCAAAGCCTTTAATTGCTTTGAAAAATGAAATTATTGTTAAGTTATATAATGGAAATCCACTTGATGCAAAAAGCATTATTCAAGAATATATAAGCTATGGTCAACGATTAAAGGAATATATTGCTGATGTCTCAGTTTTAACATATGAAATGGCAAAAGCAGGTAAAGAGATTCTATTTGAGGGTGCTCAAGGCACTTTGCTTGATTTGGATATGGGAACATATCCTTTCGTAACCTCTTCACATCCTGTTACAGGTGGAGTGTGTATTGGCTCCGGTGTTGGACCCACTATTATAGATGAAGCCATTGGAGTAGCAAAGGCTTATACAACTAGGGTTGGCAAAGGTCCGTTTCCAACAGAGTTAGAGGATAAAGTAGGAGAATTAATTCGACAAAGAGGAGATGAATTTGGAACAACTACCGGTCGCCCACGTCGTTGCGGTTGGTTTGATGCTGTAATTATGAAGCATGCTGTTAGAGTTAATGGGCTTACTGCTATTGCAATAAATAAAATAGATATTCTTTCTGGAATTAATCCTTTAAAAATTTGTGTTGCATATAAAAAGAATGATAAGATATTACAACATTTTCCTCCAACAATTGAGGAGCTTGAGGGCTGTGAACCACAGTATATTGAAGTTCAAGGTTTTGAAGGGGATTTAAGCACTTGCAAGTCTTTTGATGATTTGCCATTAGCCGCAAAAGCATATATAGCAAAACTTGAGCAACTTTGTGACTGCAAGGTTTCTATGGTTGGAGTAGGACCGGGTAGGCTTCAAAATTTAGAAAGATAAATAAGGTTAAAAGAATCAATATTAAAGAGGCAAGAAAAACTTAAATTCTTGCCTCTTAATTCATTTTCTAAATTAAATTTCATGCAAAGGCAAAAATCTATTCATATGTAATTATCTCTTCATTATCCGACTGTCTAATTGTTTTATATGGAGGAACTACTAAAAATTCCTTTTCATTATATTTTCCTGATACTATTTTTGAAAACAATTCATCATTAAAACAATGTTTTATAATATTCCAATTAAATTCTAATGAACAAGAATTAACACTATCCTTTAATTCCTTTGAAGGATTTTTTAAATCATCTATCATAGCACAGGTATTGTAATTTGAAAAAGAAGTATTTTCTGTTTCAATTAAATAGCTCGCACTGTCCTCATCAAATTTTTGCATATATTCAAGTCTTTTATTTTCTAAATTTTCTTTAGTAGGTAAAAAACCTTGCTTTAAGAAACATTTAGTAAACCAATATGCTTTACCCCCATATTCATTAAATAAACGGTTGAATTTTTCTTTTGAGCCCAAAAAAAAGGTTATACAATCGTGAGCTTTTGGAACAATTACAGTGTGCTTATTTGTCTTAATTCCATTTAAAGCACCTCCACATAAACCAAATGCTAAAACAACAAAATCGTAGCCATTTGTATCTTCATTAATTGTTGGCTCTTTAATTGTTTCATCAAGCAATTTTTGAATTTCAATTTTAAGTTTTTCAGGTTCTAAATGCAAATGTTCCGGAACTATCAAAATATCAAAATTTGTTTTTACTTTTTTTGAAATATATTCAAGTTCATCCTTTAAAACTCCGCAACAAATAATCAATAATTTCATCTATATCATCCTTTATTAATATATTATCATATAAATTTTATTTTTCAATAGAACTTTAAAAAACATTTCTTGAAATATAAGAAACTATGTTGTAAAATGAAATAAAAACAAAAGGAATGATTTTTTGAATATTAACAGCATTATATTTGATATGGATGGAGTTTTAGTTCATTCGGAGGATACAATAAGAGAATGTAGTATAAAAGCACTAAGTGAATATGGAATTACTGCACAGCACAGCGATTTTATTCCATTTACCGGAATGGGGGAGGACCGTTTTATTGGTGGAGTAGTTGAAAAATATGGTAAGGTTTATGACACTAAAATGAAGGATTTGGCTTATAAATTTTATTCAGAAAGTGCAAAAGATACAATAGTAGTATATGAAGGTATTAAAGATTTGTTTTATTGCTTGAAAGAAAAAGGTTATAAAATTGCAATAGCCTCATCTGCTGACAGGATTAAGGTGGATATTAACTTAAAATGTATTGGTGTAGATGCAAAACTTTTTGATGCACTGCTTACAGGCACAGATATTGTAAATAAAAAACCCCACCCTGAAATTTATTTAAAAGCCGCAGGAAAAATCGGCTCTTTACCCGAAAATTGTATTGTAATAGAAGATGCAATTTCAGGAATTGAGGCGGGAAAAGCCGCGAATATGCTTTGCATTGGAGTAACTTCCTCATTTGATAAAGAAACCCTGCTTGAAGCAGGGGCAGATTATATAGTAGAAAAAACTATAAATATTATTGATATTTTATCAACTCTTAATTCCTAACTCCAAATTCCTATATCCTAATTTCTACTTTACTTTATCTCTATTTTCTTGCCTAATGAAAGGGAATAGAGATATTTTTGTTTTACCTTCTTGCCGAAAATCTTTTCAATCGCGTAAGAATAATAAAAAATTTGCGTTTTATATCTTTCAATTAGAGTATTTTCAAAGTTTTTGCCTGCAACTTTATCGGTTTTGTAATCTATTAATACAAATCCGTCTTGCTCCTCAAAAAAGCAGTCAATAACTCCTTGAAGTAGTATTGTTTCCTCACTTTCTTTTATTGTAAAGTCATATTCCTTTACATTAATTTCAGTAGTAAATCTATATTCTTTTATAATATTATTTGAGAGCATTAATCTCTTATATAAATCACTGTTAAAATATTTAAATAGAGAGTTTAAATCTATATTTTTTGCTTCCAATAAAGAAATTGCACCCTTTTCTACTAATATATTTAACTGATTTTTTATTTGTTCTATGCTATCACAGCTTTTAAAATTTGCATATTGGAAAAATCTATGAATTGCAGTTCCAATTTCAGAGGCTAAAACTTCTTTTTGTTCAATAAAGCAAGGTCTAATATAGTCAGCCTTTAACTTTATTAACTTTTCGGTATCCTCATCATCTATTCTTCTGCCTTTTAGTTCGGATACGCTCAATTTTGATGGAATATTAGATAAATATAATCTTTCATATTTGTAATTAAAACGATTTTCTAAAACTTCGCTTAAATCTTTAATATCATTATTTTCAATTTCTTGAATTATCTCAGACTTTGCTTTTTCATTTTTAACAAGACCTTTAATAATATTTACATCAATACTAAAATCACTTTCAATTACTTGAGTTTTTCCTTGGTAGAGTTCTCTTAAAGCAGTGCCATCTTTATGCTTTAAAAGTATTGCAATTATCCAATCAGAAAAACTTCTACACGACATTAGCATATTAGTATCAATTCGGTTTGAATTACCCATTAAAAGTGAATGATTAGTAACTTTATTTTCAAGATTTTTTTCGCTTGCAACAATAATTAACTTTTCTTTTGCCCTTGTTAAGGCAACATATAATATTCTAAGTTCCTCTGAAAGCATTTCACGAGTTAATACAGCTTTTATTGTTTCCCTTGGTAAAGTTGTATATTCAGTCAATTTATCTTTATCTCTAATTTTAATTCCAATGCCTAACTTTTGGTGAATAAGTAATGGTGAATATAAATCCTTAAAGTTAAATTTAACACTGCAACCAGCAATAATACAAATAGGAAATTCAAGCCCCTTTGCTTTGTGAATAGAGGTAATATAAACAGAATCACCTGAAGGGGAAGGCTTTGCTCCACTAATATTTCCTTCTTGTTCAATAATGAAATTAATATAATTTACAAATCCAAAAAGCCCCTTAATGCTCGTTTCTTCAAAATCCTTGGCTAATCTACAAAGCCAATTTAAGTTTTCTTGTCTAATAAAGCCTCTTTCCATTCCACCAACTAATGAGTATAAAGAGGTATCAGTATATATATGCATTAATAAACGATAAATTGGCAAATCTCTTGCTAATGTGCGATACTCTTTTAACTTATTAACAAAATACTTGCATTTTTCATTTCCGTTTTGAATTGCTTTTAATAAGGCATTATAAAAATAGGAATTTTTTTCGCAAATGCGAATTTCGGCTAATTCATCTGGAGTAAATGAAAATATCGGCGAACGCATTGTAGCAATTAAAGGAATATCAATATATGGGTTATCAATTGCTTGAATTAAAGCTAAAACTATTTCAATTTCATATGATTCAAAAAAGTTTGTTGTTTGCTCGCAAAAAGCACTAACACTAACATTTTCTAAAGCATTAGAGTAAAGTTCTCCACGATTTTTTAAGCTTCTTAAAAGTATAACAAAATCGCTTGGTTTTGCATTTCTTTGCTTATTAGTAGAAGTATCATTAACTAAAAAGCTTTCATTGAGCATTTTTTTAATGAGGTTAGCAATATAATTTGCTTCATTTTCATCTCTTGTTTTTTCTTCTTGCTCTTGGTCATCATCATTGTTTATAGTGTATTGTAAAATGTCAACTTGAGTGTTGTAACCGTCTAAATTTTGATATTTTGCACCTAAATAAAGGTGTTCATTTTTGTCATAATCCATTTCTCCAAATGAATTTGACATAGTAGCAGAAAAAACGAAATTAACAAAATTAAGAATTTCTTTTCTGCTTCTAAAATTCTTTGATAAATTAATTAGTTTTGGAAATTGTTCATTCGAATTTTTATTAGCCTTTTGCTTTCTTGACATAAATATTTGAGGACAAGCGTATCTAAAACGATAAATACTTTGCTTAACATCTCCAACAGTAAAAACATTTTTTCTATTATTAGAAATAGCACCAAAAATTAAATCTTGGACTTCATTAGTGTCTTGGTACTCGTCAATTAATATTTCATCATATTGTAATGCTATTTGTTGTGCTAATTGTGTAGGAGTAATTAAGTCTTGAATTTCATCATATTTTTCAACTAACAGTTTTACAGTAAATTGTGCAACATCAGAAAAAGTTAAGAAGTTTAGTTTTTTCTTTTGTTCTAATAGCCTATCAAGAAAGTTTTTTACTAAATCAAAAAGAACAATTATCATAGGATAAAGTTTGTTAAGGTCGCCCTCAAAATCCTCTTTCTGCATTGATAAAATGCCTTCTTTTAGATTTGAAATTTCAATTTTTAATAAATCTCTAATTTTTGCAATCTTTAGTTTTTGAGGATGGTCGGTAAAACCTTTAATTGATGGAAATCGGGTAAATGAGAATTTATTAATAATTTCAAAAACACTATCCCAATTTTTGCTATTAATAGAAGAATAAGCATTCTCTAATAATTGCAAATCATTTAGTAGAACAGTGGAAAGTTTTTCTTCTATTTCTGGAATATCAGAAAGTTCAATTAATAGTTTGTTATAAGAATTAATATAACCTGTTAAAACTCCTTGAATAAAAGAAAAGGCTTCATCTAACCAAATATTGTTTTTTGCATCACTATCATAATAATTTAAAACCTTATTTAACCATTCATTTGGAAATGGTAAGGCTTCAATAGTGTTAACAATTTTATAAATAGTATTTTCTAAATCCAAATCAGTTTTAGAACTACCAAAATTATCTGCTAAAAAAGCAAATGAGGAATTTTCATTACCGTGTAATTCTTCAATTATTTCATTGCATAATTCTTGTTTTAGAATTTTATATTCTATTTCATCAGCAATTCTAAAATCATTTGAAATATCTAATGAATAAAAATGAGTTTTTACTAAATCAAAATAAAATGAATCAATAGTGCAAATGTTTGCCTTGTGAACCAAAACACATTGTTTTTGCAAGTGGTTATTTTGAGGATTTTCAATTAATTTATTTTGTAATGTTTCGGAAATTCTTTCTCTCATTTCTGATGCGGCAGATCTTGTAAAAGTTACTATTAAAAATCGTTCAATATTTGCTCCATTTGTAATTTTATTTATTATTCTTTCCACCAAAACAGCGGTTTTTCCTGAGCCAGCGGCAGCACTAACAAGAATGGCTCCACCATTAATATTTATAGCATTTTCTTGTTCATTAGTCCAATTTTGAGACATTCTCATCACCAACTTCCTCAAATAAATTCCACAAATCATCGTTTCCAATTTTTAAATAATGACGGGGCTGACCTCTATTTGGTTCAATTCCACAAATAGTTTTCATATCACAAAATTGGCAGGAATTATGAGTAATATCTTTAAAAGGGTCAATTTCAATATTGCCGTTTATTATTTCCTCGCCCATCTTACTAAGCAATTTTTCTATATAATTTTTAAGTTTTGAAAATTGGGCTAAAGAAGCAATTGATTTTGATGAAAAACCTTCTTTTATTGCTCTAACAGGTATAAATTTCCCCTCTAATTCACTTTCCATTGCCATCAAAATATCAACATCATCTAATAATAAACCATTCATTTTTAAGGTCTTATCTCGTTGCTTTTCAATTTCCTCATCTGAAGAATTTCGAGGCAATGTTAAAATTTTTGCATTAGCGGGATAGTATAAAATTCCGGCAGGCATAACTTTTGATTTAAAGTATTCTTGTCCATTTTCCCAAATTGCAAATAGATAAATAAGCATTTGCATATTTAAACCATTAACAATATCATTAAGACTAAATGTTTTTATTCCAGTCTTGTAATCTACAATTCTAATATATTTTTTATTGTTTTTTTCAAAAACATCAACTCTATCAGCAAAGCCGTTGACACAAATACTACCGCCATTAGAAAGAGGAATAACTAAAGGTTTAATATCTCCATTTTCATTAATTGATAATTCAAAATCAGATGGAACAAAACCGCATTGAGAAAACTCCTTTGCTAAATTAAAAAGCAAAGTTGATACACTATTCCAAATTCTATTAAATAAATATAAAAATCGAGGTGTTTGCTCTTTGCCAAAATAATCTAATAAATATTTTTTTGAAATTCTTTTTGCTAATTCATTAATTTCTTGTTTAGAAAGCATATAAAGTTTTTTTTCTGATTTCGAGGTTTCCTTAATAGCATTTTCTAATATATTGTGAACAAAACTACCAATTTCAAGTGCGGCTAAGGTTGCTTTTCTTCTTGGTTTAGCATTTAATCCATACTTGCAGAAATAAGCAAATTTGCATTTATAAAAGATTTCTGCTCTTGAAGCACTAAGTTTTAAGTCTTTACCGTAAAGTGCTTTAATATTTTTACTTATAAATAGCTTTTCGTTTTTAGTAAAATCTTTTAGTTTAATAATGTTTTGTAACTTAATCTTAAATTCTTTCTTTTTGCTAAAATAGTTTATTAGTGCATTTGTTTCATTTTTAGAATTTGAATTGTCTTTAATAACTGAAAGCAAATCGAAGGAGGGAATTTCTCTTTCACATTTATTTATTGTAGTTATATCGCTAAAATCTATTACTGAGCATTTTGGTAATATTCTTTTAATGTTTCCTACAAAAAATGAAGGTCTCGCTTCTTTTCCATCTAAACCTATTTTAGAGTAAGATATATAAGTTTTTTCAGTAGCACTACTAAGTGCTAAATAAACGAAAAATCTTTCTTCAAATGCTAAATTAGCAGTTGAAGGTGCTAAAAATATATCAAATTCGCTCATTGCTTCTCTATCAGAATCGGTAATTATTCCATCATCCTTATAAATTTTCGGGAAAACGCCATCATTAGCACAAATAATAAATACACATTTAGGATTGTATGTTCTAATTCTATTCGCATTTCCAATAACAACTTCATCAATTGAAGTAGGAATTTTACCAATAGAATAATTAGATAATATTAAATTTAATAGTTCGGAATATTTTTTAATAGTAATGTTATTGTCTTTTAAAATCAAAGATATTTGTTCAACAGACTTGACAAAATCATCCCAAACCTGTTTTTGTTCTTGAGCTAAGGCGGCTTCTCCTCTATTAGCATATTCTATCTCAGTTTTTTCAAGGGTTTCTCTAACATTTAAGCAAAGCAAAAAATCATATATAGCAATTGAAATATCCATAGCATTTGAGTTTTTAATTTTTTCGCAAAAGTCTTTAATTTTACTTATAACACCCAGTTTTATATAATTTAATTTATCTAATAATAATTGTCCCTCATTGCTAATTTCCTTTTCATAGCCTTCGGGATTGAAAGTCCATTTTTCTGAATTTGTAAAACTATATTTATTAATGCTCCATTTGTAAACATAGTTTTCTAATAAACAAATGTCGTCATCTGAAATATTAAGTAGCCCTGTTTTTAACATTGAAATAATATAATTTGTTTCAAAACCATAACAAGCAATATTTAAAGCATTTTGGACAAATAATACTAATGGCTTTGAGAGAAGTTTAATTCTTCTATCATCAAAAAATGGAATAGAGTATCTTTTTAATACCGTATCAATTATACCTCTGTAATCTTCTGTATTGCGACCAATTATAACAAAATCATTATATTTATATCCATTTTCTCTTACAAGTCTTGATATTTCTAAGCAAATAAAATTTGCTTCATCAAAAGCATCCTTAGCAGAATAAATAATAACATTATTTGATTGCTCGTTATATTTTTGTGCATTGCTTATAAAAATATTTTTCTCTAAAAAATCTAATTCATTGTTTATAAATCTAAACGAAGTATTTAATGAAATTGGTTTTTTATTTTCAATATTATTTTTTTTTGCTAAATCAATTAGTTTTATAGCAGTAGATTTTACATTTGAAAATATACCGTAGCCACCGTCTTTATCAATTAATTCATCACAACACAAAGAAAAATAAGTTTCTTTAGCAATTTTTAATATTTCGTTAATAACTAAATATTCTTGAGGGGAAAAACTATTAAACGCATCAAAGAAAACAATATATTCTTTCAAAAAATTTGAATTTAATAAAGTACTTGAAAGTAAATCAAGGTCATCTTTAACATCGCAAAATTTTTCATTCAAAATCGCATTGTATGCCGAAATTATAAGTGAAATGTCGCAAAGTTTATTTTTTCTTAAATTATCTTCTATTTGCCTTGATTTTTGTTCAAAAAGGGTAGGGGAAACACAATAATATTTAAGTTCATTGGCAACTGCAATAAGTTTATCAATAAAACTAATAGAGGAAATGTCTTTAAAAGTTTTGAGATTTTCATTTACAGCCTCTAAGGCTAAAGCCATAATTAAATATTTGCCACCTTCATCTATATATGAGCTTCTAAATAAACCAGCTTCTTTAAAAACTTTATCGCACAAGCGTCGAAAATTAAGCACCTCAATATTTTTCAATCCCTGATTTTGAACATAGCTAATAACTGCTCTTTCAGCAGTAACTGTAAATTGCTCAGGGACAATACAAAGACACTTTTGACCATTGTAAGCAAATTTATTAATTTGCGATAACATATATTCAGTTTTTCCGCTTCCCGCTCTTCCTAAAACTAACTGCATAAAAAAATACCTTTCATATGAATTAAAAGAATATTTATAAATTAAATAATTCTATTAACCTACCTTCAATGTTCATCAATCTAATATTTATGGGGAGATTTTTTGAATTATATTTAGTTACAGTTTTAACAGTTTTTTCACTAACGCAAAAAGTGTTACTTATTTTAGCATAAAGTTCTTTTTTGGGAATATTTTTATTTTTTAGAATAAACATATTTATTATAGGTGTTGGCATTATAAGCGAATATGCAAATAAATCAGCCGTTTTTTCGTATTGTTTATATCTTTTACTTTGTGCAAAGCCAAATTTCACAAGATGACCATCCTTGTAATGCCCTAAAAAAATATGGCCTAATTCATGAGCAATTGTGAACTTATAATCTTCAAAATTTGAATTGTATAGAACGGCATATTTATTTGTGCGTTCGTTATATACTGTTAAGCCTTTTAATTCAACAAATAATGGGTTGTTTATTAAATCTTTTACTATAAATCTATAAGTCTTTGCAATGCTAATTGGATTTATTGGCAAGGTATTAATATTGTTTAAAAGTAATAATTCATAAGCTTTAATAATTGGAGCATTTTCATCAAATATTTTCATTTAATTTTTCTCGTCATCAAATAAAATTGATTGAATTAATTCTTTAAAAAGTTGGGGATTTTCTGATTTTAATTTTCGCACAAATTCTTTCATAGCTTTTATTTCAATATTTCCTTCAATAGCAGTATATCCGCAAAGTGCCATAAGATAAGAATATTCTAAATCATAAGCTGTAGCGATTTTTTTTAGAACATTTGGTGCAGGTTTGAATTCAGTACCCGTTCGTGGGTCTGCTCCTTTTTCCAAAGCAGAAAGATAAGAGTGGCTAATACCTATAGCACTTGCTGCATCTCTCAAACTATACCCTCTTTTTAACCTTTCGGTATGCAAAGTATCTGAAAATTTCATTTATTTATCATTCCTTATATAAATTATTTATTGTTATTTATATTGTATATCGTGCCGAACAATTTGTAAAGAGAAAAATCATTTTTTTATTGATATTTCAAAATTTTTTTTGAGGGGATAGACTTTTTTTAAGCATTATGATAAAATAATTAAAAATATCTCAATTAAAGGAGTATTTAAAATGTATTCTAAGCCAACAAAACAAGAATTAGAAAAAAGAATAGAAAAGGTGAGTTTTTCTATTTCTAATTCCAATCCTAATTGGGATAATGCATTTGTTATTAGTAAAATAAATCAATATTATTTAACAGGGACTATGCAAGATGGAATATTTGTTTTAAAAAAAGATGGTAATTATGCTTTTTTTGTAAGAAGAAGTTTTGAAAGAGCTAAAATTGAAAGCCCTTTAGAAAATATTTATCCAATGGAAAGTTATAAAGATGTATCAGTAAAAATAGGCTCTTTATGTGGAATAACATATATTGAAACTGAAATTGTAACCATTGAAATTTTAGAAAGATTAAAAAAATATTTTACAATTGAGCAAGTTTTGCCGTTAGATAAAATTATAGCGGGAGTTAGAGCAATAAAAAGCCAATATGAAATTTCACAAATTGAACAATCGGGAAAACAGCATAATTATTTATTTTTAAATATAATTCCTTCTTTGTTAAGAGAAGGAATTAGCGAAACTGATTTTACAGCAGAACTTTTTGAAAAAATGTTAAAGTTAGGTTACCAAGGAGTTTCACGATTTGCAATGTTTCAAAATGAAACTGTAATTGGTCAAATTAGTTTTGGTGAAAATTCTTTATTTCCTACTAATTTTGACGGTCCGGGTGGAATGATGGGTATGTGTCCATCTGTCCCAAGTGTCGGAAGCAGACAAAGAGTATTGAAAAAAGGAGATTTAGTGTTTTTAGATATTGGGTACGGGGTAAATGGATATCATACCGATAAAACTCAAATTTATATGTTTGGAAAGTCTGTTCCAAATGAAATTGCAAGAATTCAAAATAAATGTATAAAAATTCAAACTAAAACTGCGTCCTTATTAAAACCTAAAAATATTCCGTCAGACATTTATAATCAAGTAATGAGTGAATTAGATGAAGATTTTTTGGAAAATTTTATGGGTTTTGGCAACAGAAAGGTTAAATTTTTAGGGCATGGAGTGGGTTTGCAAATCGATGAAATGCCTGTAATTGCAAACGGTTTTAAAGAGCCACTTGAAGAAAATATGGTCATAGCAATTGAACCAAAAAAGGGGATTGCTAATGTAGGAATGGTAGGAGTAGAAGACACATACCTTGTAACAGATAAGGGCGGAATATGCTTAACAGGTGGGGGAACTGATATTATTGAGTTATAATTTTTTGGGGACGGCAGACCAATGTCATAAAGCTAAGCTGACAAAAAATACCAATAAAATTTTAGGTAAAAAGTTGCACAAAAATTGATGCAAAT
>CAZFQD010000047.1:0-14955 GCA_964520885.1 uncultured Oscillospiraceae bacterium
TGGAATAAAAGAGATTGAATATTAGCCTCATTAATGGTATAATGAATTATTATTTTTTTAATGGGGTATTAGTTTGAAAGAAATAAGCAGCACATTGGGTCGTTGTCAGTAAAAACTCAACCGTTTGCATATATAAAATATGCGGCACGGCTGTTTTTTTACCTTACGCCTGCCATTGCACTACTTCTTTCTTCCAAACTTTGCACCTTAATGAAAGGAATGTATCTTAAATTGAAACAATGGGTAGTAAAAACACAAGAGCAAAGCATAATAAATAGAATGATAGATGAGTCTTGCCTTTCAAATTTAACGGCAAGAATACTTTATAATAGAAATATAATAAAAAAAAAGGAAGTTGACTTATTTTTAAATAATTCCATTTCAATGTTAAATGACCCTTTTTTGCTCTGTGATATGCAAGATGCGGTTAATAGAATTAAAAAGGCTAAAACTAATAATGAAAAAGTTGCAATTTATGGAGATTATGATGTTGACGGTGTAACCTCGGTTAGCCTTTTATATTTATATCTTAAAGAATTCGGTATAGATGTTTCCTATTACATACCTGAAAGAATTGAAGAAGGTTACGGCATAAATTTATGTGCATTAGATAAAATTAAAGCAAGTGGTGTTAGTTTAATAATAACTGTTGATGCAGGAATTACTGCCATTGAGGAAATTAAATATGCTTATGAAATTGGCTTAGAGGTTATTGTTACAGACCATCACGAGTGTAAAGAGAAAATACCCTCTTGCGTAGCAGTTATTAACCCTAAGCATTTTTATTGTGATTACCCGTTTAAATATTTGGCTGGTGTTGGAGTTGCATTTAAGTTGGTTTGTGCTTTAGAGGGCAAGAGAAGTTGCGAAACAATGCTGAAAAAATACTCTGATATTATGGCAATTGGCACGGTAGCAGATGTTATGCCATTAATTGAAGAAAACAGATACATAGTAAATCAAGGCTTAAAAAAATTAAATAGCGAAAATAAACTTTGCGGTATAAAATCATTAATAAGTATTATAGGGGCTAATGATACAAAAAAAATTACTGCTAAAACAATTGGCTTTTTATTAGCTCCTCGCATTAATGCAGCAGGACGAATTGGTTGTGCTATGAGAGCAGTTGAACTATTTATTACGCAAGATATGGAAAAAGCCAATGAAATTGCTTTGCTCCTTTGTGAGGAAAATAAGCAAAGACAAAACACTGAAAATGATATTATAAATGAGGCAATATCCAAAATTGAAGAGGAATTTGACTTTAGTGAAGATTTGGTAATAGTATTGGCAAACGAGGGTTGGCATCACGGAATAATAGGCATTGTTGCTTCAAGGCTTGCAGATAAATACAATTACCCAACAATTTTAATTTGCACAGATGGAACAAACGGAAAAGGCTCTGGAAGAAGTGTAAAAGGCTTTAATTTATATTTGGCTTTAGAGAAATGTAGTGACCTTTTAGAAAAATACGGTGGGCACAAATTGGCAGCGGGTTTAAGCATTAATGTTGATAAAATTGATTTGTTTAGAGACAAAATAAATTATTATGCTAAGAATAATACTGATTTTGAAACCTTAAAACCTCAAATAGAAGCAGATTGCGAAATTAATTCAAACGAATTAAATATTGATAATGCAAAGGGATTATCTTGTTTAGAGCCTTTTGGTATGGGCAATCCAGAACCAATATTTTTGATTAGTAATTTGATTATCAAAAATATTATTTCATTATCTCAAGGTAAACATATTAAAATAATTTTTGAAAAAGACAATATTAAAATTACAGCATTGTATTTTGGTAAAAAGTATTTAGATTTCAAATTTTTTGAAGGTGATACTGTTGATTTAATGTGCAATTATGATGTTAATTGTTTTAGAGGCAATGAAAGTTTACAGCTTCTGATAAAAGATATGAGACTTTGCAATTAACAAGTAACAAGTAACAATTAAGGTGTCAGAGCCATTTTCTTTATTTAAATTGTAAGGGTAGGGAACGCATTAATGCGTTCCGAGTAAATAGTGAAACAGTGAAAGAGTTTTAAGTCATCTAATTGAAAAAAATGGTTTTGATGCTTAAATTCCTCATTTCTCATTCCTAATTTCTCATTCCTAATTAAAAAGGGTTGATTTTATGGTAGAGCAATTTAATAATTTAATTGAACTTCTCTCAAAAAATCCTGCTAATTATGATTTAGAAAAAATCAAGAAAGCATATTTTTTTGCCAAAGTTGCACATAGTAATCAAAAGAGAGAATCTGGTGAGGATTTTATTACTCACCCAGTTGCTGTTGCCACCATTTTAGCCGATTTTGAATTAGATACCGATTCAATTATTGCCGCTTTACTTCACGATGTCATAGAAGATACCGATGCTACTTATAAAAAAATAAAAAAAGATTTTTCGGTTAGTGTTGCCGACCTTGTTGAAGGTGTTACTAAGTTAGGTCAAATCCCTTACACTTCAAAAGAAGAACAGCAAATGGAAAATCTAAGAAAAATGTTTTTAGCTATGGCTAAGGACATTCGTGTAATATTAATTAAACTTGCCGATAGGCTTCATAATATGAGAACTTTAGAACCTTTAGAAGAAGGGAAAAGACGAGAAAAGTCCCTTGAAACAATGGAGGTTTATGCCCCATTAGCACACCGACTTGGAATGCAAAGAATTAAGGTTGAATTGGAGGATATTTCTCTTAAATATTTAGACCCAGTTGGTTACAAAACAATTGAAGATAACTTGAAAGTTAAAATGCAAGAACGAGAAATTTTATTAGCAGAAATAAAAAATAGAATTATAAATGGAATTAATTTATCAGATATTAAATATCATTTTGAAGGAAGAATTAAGCAAATGTATAGCATATATAGAAAAATGTATCATCAAAACAGGGATTTTGATGAAATTTATGACCTTTATGCTATTAGAATTATTGTTAATAATTTAATTGATTGCTATTCTATATTAGGAATTATTCACGACCTTTACAAGCCTATTCCCGGTAGATTTAAGGATTTTATTAGCACACCTAAACAAAATATGTATCAGTCCTTACATACAACTGTTATTGGCAAGGAGGGTATTCCCTTTGAAGTGCAAATACGAACTTGGGAAATGCACAGAACTGCCGAATACGGTATCGCGGCTCATTGGAAATATAAAACCGGAATTTTTGCAAAAGATAATCAAGATGAAAAATTAAATTGGATAAGAAAATTACTTGAAATTCAAAATGATGCAAAAGAGCCAGAGGATTTTATGCGCAACTTAAAGGTAAATCTTTTTACTGACGAAGTTTTCGTGTTTACTCCAAAGGGAGATGTTGTTAATCTTCCGTCAGGCTCAACCCCAATTGATTTTGCTTACTCAATTCACAGTGCTGTTGGCAACAGAATGCTCGGTGCTAAGGTTAATGGTAAAATCGTTGAGCTTTCTTATAACCTTCAAAATGGTGAAATAGTTGATATTTTAACCTCTGGAGCATCAAACGGGCCTAGCCGAGATTGGCTTAAAATCGCCAAAACGAGCGAAGCGAGAAATAAAATTCGTCAATGGTATAAAAAAGAAAAAAGAGAAGAAAATATTTTACAAGGCAGAGATGACTTAGAAAGAGAATTGCGAAGAAATGGCATTATGCTTAATGACAGCTTAAGAGAAGAGGTTTTTGCTCCTACTTTAAAAAAATTAGGGCTTAAAAATGTCATTGAATTATATGCTACTATTGGTTATGGTGGTGTAACAATTTCAAAAATCATAACAAAAATTAAGGAAGAACATCATAGACTAACCAAACATCAAGAAGAAGAAAAAGATGAAATAGTTGAAAATATTTCTACTATCAAAAAGCCACGATTGCCAAAAGGTATTATTGTTGACGGATTGGATAATTGCCTTATTAAGTTAGCGGGTTGTTGCAATCCTTTGCCAGGAGATGAGATTATTGGCTTTGTAACAAGGGGATTTGGTGTTTCAGTTCACAAACTTGATTGCCTAAATGTTGTGAATTTAGGTGATGAAGAAGTTCAAAGGTTAATTGGAGTTCATTGGGACATAACTGAAAACGAATATTTTGCCGCTAATCTAAATATCATCACAGTAAACAGAATTGGTGCAGTAGCTGATATTACAACTCAATTAGCCGCTATGCGTGTTATGATTAACAATTTAAATGCAAGACAAGATAAAGAAAACAATGCAGTAATATCTTTAGCCATTAATGTAAAAGACTTAGAACATTTAAAAAGTATAATAGCAAGACTTGAAAAAATTGGCGGAGTTATTAGTATTACAAGAGGAAATGCTTAATTAAAATTAAGCCTTTTCGATATTGACTGCATATTTTATTAATGATAAAATATTAAATTAATATAGTATTAATAATGAATATATTTTTTTCATTTCTCTTAAAAAGAAAGCGAGTATTTTATGCAAATTAAAACCATTTCTGTAGGACCTGTTGAAACAAATTGCTATATAGTTACTGATAATATGGGGCGTGGAATTATTATTGACCCCGGTTTTGAGGCATGGAAAATTGAAGAAAAAATTGAAAAAGATTATAAAATTGATTATATAGTATTAACTCATTTGCATTTTGACCATTTTTTAGCCGCAAAAAAAATAAAAGAAAAAACTAATGCTAAGATAATAATTCACGAAATAGATGCCCTTGGTTTAGAAAATCCTAACTTAAACCTTTTAAGTCGATTTGATGATTTAGGGGAACAACTAATAAATACTGATATAAAAGTTAATGAACAAACAATTCTTAAAGTTGGCGATTTAACATTAAAGTTTTTACATACCCCCGGACATACTAAGGGGTCAATGTGCATTTTAATTGATAATGCAATTTTTTCGGGCGATACCTTGTTTCGTTTAAATATTGGACGAACTGACCTTCCCGGTGGTAATATGAATGAAATGCTAAATTCTTTAAAAAAACTTTTTGAATTAGAAAAAGATTACGATGTTTACCCCGGTCATATGGAAAAAACTACACTTTTTTTTGAAAGAGAAAATAACCCTTACTATAATCACAATTAACAACCAACAATTAAGGTTGTCGCTAAAGCGACAAATAATTTTCTCTAAACATCATTTATTTTCTTTTTTTTTAAATAATAATGAAATTGAAATAAATAAATATAAAAATGCCAAAACTCCAACTAAATACACCCAAAAATTAATATTTGAAGGTTTATTAGCTAATAATTCATAATTATTAGCTTTATTTTGTAGTTCATTTTTTATTTTACTTGAAACATTTATAATTGGTTCAAAAATTTCAACTCCAATGTTTAGCATTGAATTAAAATTAAATTTTTCATTTGCTTTTTCATATAAATCTCTGTTCCAACTATGGTCGTTTTCCATAAAGGCATCGGATTTTAAAAAATATTTTAGGTTTGGGCTATTTATATTAAAAGGAGTTACCGGGTCATCCCAAGTAACATCAATGTGATAATATTTTCCTCCTAATTCAACTAAATTCCATGCGTGGCTTGAACTTGTCCCGTTTTTGTCTGTTGCGTAAGCATTATTAATAATAATTCTTGCATTAAAACCCGCCTGTATTATTAACTTATGAAAAAGACCGGTATAAGCACTGCAAACTCCTTTTTTATTTATTATTAACTCATAAGTATCGTGTATAGGTGAATCTTTATTAGTATCATATTGATAATTATCAACAACAAATCTATGCAAAGCTAATAGTTTTGAATAACTATCATCCTCTTCATTAATTAATTTATTAACAGTTTCTTTAACAAATTGGTCAATTTTCCCAACTTCGTCTTTACTGTCTGCCCAAACAATGTCAAAAGAAAGTTTAAATTTATTTAATTTTTCAATATTTATTCCATCATTCCAAACGGTTTTTCTAACTGTGTATTGTCTTAAATTTAAAGCATTATAATCCTTGCCAATAGTTTTCATATATTGTTCAATAATTGGGGCTTCAAACTCTGATGTAGTGTTTAAAAACCCTTTATATGTGAAATTATTTAACACTTTACCTGTTACTATTACTGAAAAATTAGTATCATTATTATCTAAATGAAAAAAGGTAAATTCCTTAATTTTTTCACGCAATTGTTGATAATTATTTGGAACTAATTCAAAATTATTGTTTGTAATATCATTAGCATTTGCCCTTAAATTTAAGGACAAAAACAACACTAATATTAAGATTAGGTTTTTAATTTTAATGTATTTCAATAATATTAGCACTTCTTTTCTAAATTAAGATACTAATATTATTACCAATTTAAAGATTTAAAATTCAACAAAAACCAGTTTAGAAGTGTCTTTCATAAGAAAATATGAAGAGCGAGGGAAGAAAGCAAATAAATGATATACTGCACAGCAGTATGATATAAAATAAATCCCCTATGCACCGCAGTGTATATCATAAAGCTTGCTTTATATCATACTCTTATGAGTATATCATAAATCCCAAAAGGGGATTTATATCATTAATAAAAAATATATCACATATTTTTCTCTCGCTTTTTTGATTGGTCGCTTACTGACATTCTCAACCAATCGGAAATTATATTAGTGTGCCAAAAAGTTATTTGTTTTCTTTAACTGTTTTACAGGATGCAATGAGCAATCGTCTTATGTTTCCACATAATCTACTAAGATTTTTATAGTCAATTGCATCAATTGAATTCGTCTTGTTTAATAGTTCAAGCCAATAACTTGTTTCATTTGCTTCTTTTAGTGATATTTCAAGTTTTGCAACAAAATCAACTTTCCCGTGTGCATATTGTGCCTCATGAATATTGGCACCAACACTTGTTCCGCTACGGGTAATTTGATTTGTTATTACTTTGTTTGCAATTTTATTGTTTTTAACAAAATCAAGTAATAAAACCGCAAATTCCATTGATAATTCTACAAGCTTGTTTTCTTTCATTTTCATCACCAAAAATATTTTAGCACAAAATAAGAATGAACGCAAATTTAATGATATACTGCACAGCAGTATGATATATTTTCTACGAAAATATGATATCCGCAACTTACTAATATTAATTGCGGATGATATAAAATAAATCCCATATGCACCGCAGTGTATATCATAAAGCTTGCTTTATATCATACTCTTATGAGTATATCATAAATCCTCAAATGGGATTTATATCATTGTGGCGTTCTTCTTTCAGAAGACGCCAATATTATACGGTTTACATAAATAAACCTCTTTATATTTTTTCTTTAATATGTTTTCACAAAGCAAAGCAGTTTTCTCATTATTAAAAATTGCAACAACGGATGTTCCGCTACCGCTCATTACAATTCCCAAAGGATTGAACTCTGTCATAATACTTTTAATTTTCACTATTTGCGGAACTAACTTAATAGACACTATCTCCATTACATTAAAAACGCGTCTTGCAATACCATTTAAATCATTGTTTTTAAGACTTGTAAATACACCTTTAATATCGGGATGCTCTATTATTTTCATTTCATCCATAGCTTTATAAGCCAACGGTGTTGATATTCCTACTGGTGGCTTTGCAATAACAAAATAACAATTTGGCATATTCTCTAAAGGAGTTATTTTTTCTCCTAATCCTTCTACTAATGCTGTTCCTTTAATTATGCAAAACGGAACATCTGCTCCAACCAAAAAACCAATTTCACACATTCTTTTTGGACTTAAATTTGTGTTTAAAAGTTTATTTAAAGCTATTATTACTCCAGCGGCATTGGCACTTCCTCCTGCTAATCCTGCCGCTATTGGTATTTTTTTATAAATTTTTATTATAATACCTTTATTTTTTATTTTAGTTGTTTCAAAAAAAGCTTTTGCGGCTTTATATGCTATATTTCTTTCATCGGTAGGAACATAGGATACATTACATTTTACTTCAATATTTGAACTGTCTGTAAGCGTAACTGTAACTTCGTCAAAAAGTGAAACTGTTTGCAAAATCATTTTTACATTATGATAACCATTGTCTCTAATGCCGACAATGTCCAAAGTTAAATTAATTTTCGCAGGACACAGGATTTTAATGGTTGACATAATAACTCCTTGAGAATGAGGAATAAGTAATGAGGAATTAAATTAATTTCTATTACTTAAAAATAAATTCAAAAACTCATTTGGTGTAACAATAAATTCTTCTTTTGGAAAGTGCTTTATATTTCCTGTTATAAGAATAGCACCACATGCTTTTGCCACCTCGTAAAATTTTTTATCCCCTTCATCAACAAATTCATCTTCTATTGGGTTGGGCAATACCGAAAAACCATTTTCTATTAAAAACTTTAAAACGATTGAAATATCCTTTTTGTTAAAGCCGAATTTTTGCCTGTTCAAAACATTTTCATATTCCTCAAGAATTCTGCTGTCATAGCAAATCAAATCACTTGAATTAAAGCAATAGTCAAGCACTTTTGCAGGAGCACCATTCGGATTTAAAAGAGCAGAAACCAACACATTTGTGTCAAGCACTAATTTTAGCATTAGTTTTTCTCCTTGCGATATTCATTAATTTGTGCATTTATTTCTTCATCCGAAAGGTTGCTCTTTCCTTTTTTCATGGAAGTTGAACGCAAACGATTTACTGCCCTCATTGCGTTCGCCTGATGAATTAAAGACAAAGTTTCCTCTAAATTTTGGTTACCAATGTCAAGCATTAGAGCAGTAGGTTTGCCATTGTTGGTTATAATTACTTCGCCATTTTCAGACAAGCTTTGCCAAACCTCTTTTGGATAGGTTCTTAAATCTCGGACAGAATAAAATTCCACATAAATCACCTCACCATTAGTATACAAAATTGTCACACAATTGTCAACAAAATTCAAATATATTATATGTAAAACGGGTTCAATTATTTACAAATTATTTCAAATTATTATTGACATTTTATATATATATATATATATAATTGACTTAAACAAATAAAATTTTACAAATTTCGAGGTGAATAAATGGAAAACAATAGTAATAATGATTTGAGTAACCTTCAATTTGGAATAGCACTTTCTGCAATTATTGTAATAGTTGGTTCAATAATTTTATTCATTTTCATTTCAGTTTATTTTCCTGTTATTAATATAACAGCACCATTAAACTGCAATAATTTAGAACTAAAAAACAAATTTCATAGCAAAGAAGAATTATTGAATGATTTAAAAGGTGAATTTGTTTTGCTCTCAACAGATTTTGTTTACTTTTGTAAAGAAACAGAAATAGAATTTCAAAATGATGAAATTAAGAATTTTTTTAAGTTTAGAACTGATTTTCGTTGCAATGATAATTTATTAAAATTTATAAATCCCAAAGAACTTTTAAAAGAAATTAAGAAAAACAATTCAAATGAACTATGCCATAATTCTTTAAAATGTAACCAAAAATCTACAAAAGATTGTAACTAAATTATAGGTTTGGGCGACCATTAGTGGTCGCTCTTTTAATAGATGAGATTGCTTCGTTTCTCTCGCAATGACATTTAATTGTGCATTGTGAATTTAATTTCTAACTCCAAATTCCTAAATCCTAATTCCTAATAGGCTTTCCCCCAATAAACCAAACTCTTAGCCTCTTTGCCACAGCAAACGCAATTATTTTCAATTATTTTTTCATCAAAAGGCATACAACGGGAGGATACATCAGCAACCTCTTTTAATTTAATTTCGCATTGTTCATTTCCACACCAAGAGGCTTTAATAAAGCCCTCTTTTGTTGAGGCTATTTCTTTTATTTCCTCTAAGGTTTTTGCTGTATAAGTCATTTGTTGTCTGCGTTGAAATGCTTTGTTATATAAATTCTTTGTAATTTCATCTAACAGAACGGGAATTTTTTGTTCTAATTCATCTAAGGAAATAAAAAGCTTTTCCTTATTATCCCGTCTAACCAAAACACATTGATTTTTTTCAATATCTTTAGGTCCAATTTCAAGTCTAATAGGAACACCCTTCATTTCATATTGTGAAAATTTCCAACCCGGGCTTTGGTCTGTTTCGTCAATACCAACTCTGCAAATCTTTTTAAGCCTTGCAAGTAATTCATTTGCCTTTTGCAAAACTCCTTCTTTGTGCTGTGCTACAGGAATTATCATAACTTGTAAAGGGGCAACTTCCGGAGGCAAAACTAAACCGTTATCATCTCCGTGTGCCATAATTATAGCACCAATAATTCGTGTGGACATTCCCCAAGAAGTTTGATGACAAAACTTAATTTCACCGTTTTTATCAGTAAAGCTAATATCAAATGCTTTTGCAAAGCTGTCTCCAAAATTATGTGTAGTGGCGGACTGTAATGCTTTTCCATCATGCATCATTGCTTCAATAGTATATGTAGCATTAGCACCTGCAAATTTTTCTTTATCTGTTTTTCTGCCCTTAATTACAGGAATTGCAAGGCTGTTTTCTACAAAATCAGCATAAACATTAAGCATTCTTAAAGTTTCATTTTGTGCATCAAGTGCACTTGCGTGCATTGTGTGTCCTTCTTGCCATAAAAATTCTCTTGAACGCAAAAATGGTCTTGTAGTTTTTTCCCAACGGACAACTGAACACCATTGATTATATAGTTTGGGTAAATCTCTATAAGATTGAATAATATTTGAATAATGTTCACAAAATAAAACTTCAGAAGTAGGGCGAATACACAGTTTTTCCTGTAAAGGCTCGTTCCCGCCATGAGTAACCCAAGCAACCTCAGGAGCAAAGCCTTCAACATGTGCTTTTTCTTTATTAAGTAAACTCTCAGGAATTAATAAAGGCATATATATATTTTCGTGTCCTGTTTCTTTAAACATATTATCAAGTATTCTTTGAATGTTTTCCCATATAGCATACCCATAAGGTCGCACAATCATAAAGCCCTTAACATTAGAATACTCAACTAAATCGGCTTTCTTAACAATATCTGTATACCACTTAGCAAAGTCGGTCTCCATTGAGGTGATTTCCTTTACTTGCTTTTTTCCATCAGCCATAAAAAATACATTCCTTCCCATAATTATCTATTACTATTGTATTAAACCTTAAAAGTTATGTCAATAGCATTACACGAATAAATAACTCGTTAATTTTCTGTATTTTCGTTTTATTTAAGAAATAATTATTTTTTACGACAAAAAGAACAAAACATTACATATTTTATATATATATTACATTGTTTTAGATTTTTTTTAATGTATAATATGAGAAGCAAGTAAGATGAGAACATTTTAATTTGCTGTTATGCTTAATTGTTAATTATTTAACAAACAAATTAGACAATAAATATTATTGTTTGTTTTTTAATGAGAAAAGGTATAATCGCATTATTTATTGTTATTTTTTTAACAATTTACCACAAAAAAATCAAATTAAGGGAGGAAACATTTACTATGCAATTACTTCAAGTGATTGAAAAACATGGCAGAACTCCAGAGGATTTATTAAATATTCTTTTGGAATATCAAGACACAGTAAAAACTAATTATTTATCTGAGCAAGATATTAAATTAGTGGCTACAGAATTAAATATACCGGAAAACAAGGTATATAGCACTATTTCTTTTTATTCTCTATTTTCAACAACTCCTCGCGGCAAATACATAATTCAAGTTTGCAGCGATGTACCTTGTTATGTTAATAATTCAGTTAATATTGTTAACGAATTAGAGGCAATGCTTAATATTAAAATGGGGCAAACAACTTCTGACGGTTTATTTACTTTGGAATTCACAAGTTGTATAGGTTGTTGTGATATAGCTCCGGCCATAAGAATTGGAAAAGAACTTTATGGCAATATGAATAAAGAAAATTTACAAAAAATTATTTCAGAATATAGGAGGAAGAAATAATGAATTCAAATAATAATATTCTTATTAAGACTGTAATAACAAAGAATATTGGCAAAATTAACCCAAATTCAATTGACGATTATATTAATGCTGGTGGATATAAAGCACTTCAAAAAGCAGTTAAAATGACCGGCGTTCAAATTGTTGACCAAGTAAAAGCATCCAATTTAAAGGGCAGAGGCGGTGCTGGTTTCCCAACAGGTATAAAAATGGAAGCAGTATTAAACACTGATGTTACTCCTAAATATTTAGTATGTAATGCAGACGAAGGAGAACCTGGCAATTTTAAGGACAAGTTATTACTTGAAAATGACCCTCATCAAATGTTAGAAGGTATTATTATTGCTGCTGTAGCATTAAATATTCAAAAGGGTTATATTTACATAAGAGGCGAATATAACAAAGCAATAGAAATTATCAATTTAGCAATTGAACAAGCAACTAAAAAAGGTTTTGTTGGCAAAAACATTTGTAGCACAAACTTTAGCCTTGATTTAGAAGTTCGTTCGGGTGCTGGTGCATATATTTGCGGAGAAGAATTTGCTTTAATTGAATCTATTGAAGGAAAATCCGGAAGACCAAGAAATAAGCCTCCTTTCCCAACAGTTTCTGGTGTTAACAGCAAACCAACTCTTATTAATAATGTAGAAACTTTTTCAGTATTACCTTTCATTATCAATGAAGGCGGAAAAGTTTATGCTGAAATTGGAACTGCTACATCAAGCGGAACAAAATTAATTAGCCTTTCAGGTAATGTTAAAAATCCGGGTGTTTATGAAGTTCCATTTGGAGTTACCGTTGGACAAGTTATTGAACAATTAGGTGGCGGAGTTCCAAACAACCTAAAAATTAAAATGGTTCAACTTGGCGGAGCATCTGGTCCTATAATTCCTCCTTCAATGCTTGATATTAAACTTGATTACAAGGAAATGGCTGACTTAGGAATATCAATGGGCTCAGGAGCAATTATTGTTATTGATGAAAGATTTGAAATGTTTGATATTATTAAAAAAATAATGAACTTCTTTAGACATGAATCTTGTGGAAAATGCACCCCATGTAGAGAAGGAAACAGACAAATACTTAAATTAATATCCAAAATAGATAATGGAACGGCAACAATTAAAGACTTAAAATTACTTGAAACATTATGTTCTGTTATGGTTTCAACATCGTTCTGCGGATTAGGTCAAGCCGCACCAACAGCTGTTATTACTACATTAAAATATTTTACTGAAGAGTATGCTAACAAAATCAAAGATTACTCTTTACAGTCAAAATCTGTTTAGGAGGAAATTGAAATGAATATGATAGAACTTACAATTAACAATAATAAAATTTCAGTTCCGGAAGGAACAACTATTTTAAATGCCGCAAAAACAATAGGCATTGAAATTCCAACCTTATGCTATCATGAGGACCAAATAATTAAAGCAAACTGCAGAGTTTGTGTTGTTGAAGTGGAAGGAAATAAAAATCTTTCAACTTCATGCTCAACACAAGTTACACAAGGTATGGTTGTAAACACTAATTCCGCAAGAGCTTTAGAAGCAAGAAAGGTAAATATTGAATTAATTCTTGCTAACCACGATGCCGATTGTCTTACTTGCCAAAGAAATTTAAATTGCGAATTGCAAAAAAATGCAAATCAAGCAGGAATCAGAGTTAATCGTTTTGAAAGCGTTTTAGAGAAAAAAGAAATTGATAATAGTAGCCCATCTATTGTTAGAAACCCTAACAAATGTATTAAATGTGGTCGTTGTATTGAGGTTTGCAGAGATGTTCAAGGCTTAAATATAGTTGATATGATTGGCAGAAGCGATAGTATGGAAGTATTACCTGCTTTCGGCAAATATCTTTCGGATGTTAACTGCATTTCCTGTGGACTATGTTCATTAGTTTGTCCTGTTGCCGCAATATATGAAAAAGAAGATATTCAAGAAGTTTGGGATGCTATTAACAATCCTAAAAAGCATGTTATCGTTCAAACTGCTCCTGCTGTTAGAGTATCAATTGGTGAAGAATTTGATATGGAACCGGGTACAATTAGCACTGGTAAATTAGTTTCTGCATTAAGACAACTTGGAATTGATAAAGTATTTGATACTGACTTTACAGCTGATTTAACTATTATTGAAGAAGGCAATGAACTTTTACAAAGGTTAAATAATGGCGGAGTATTACCTATGATAACCTCTTGTAGCCCTGGTTGGATTAATTTTATTGAGCAATATTATCCTGAACTTTTACCAAATGTTTCATCCTGTAAATCACCTCAACAAATGTTTGGTGCAATAGCAAAAACCTATTATGCAGAAAAAATCGGAGTAAATCCTGAAGACATTTATGTTATTTCCATTATGCCTTGCACAGCTAAGAAGTCTGAGGCGAAAAGGCCTGAAATGAGTATTGACGGGAAAAATCCCGATGTTGATGTAGTTTTAACAACAAGAGAGCTTGGCAAAATGTTAAAACAAGCAGGTGTTGATTTTTCATCTCTTAAAGACGATACTTATGATAACCCATTTGGAATTACAACCGGTGCCGCTGTTATATTTGGTGCTACCGGTGGTGTTATGGAAGCGGCTTTAAGAACTGTTTACGAAGTTGTTACCGGAAAAACACTTGAACAGCTTGACTTTAAAGTAGTTAGAGGCTTACAAGGAATTAAAGAAGCCGAAATTGATTTAAATGGAACTAAGGTTAAAGTTGCTGTTGCACATACAATAGCAAATGCTCGCAAAATACTTGAATTAATTAAAACAGGCAAGTCTGATTATTTGTTTATTGAAGTTATGTGTTGCCCCGGTGGATGTATTGGTGGCGGTGGTCAACCTCATAGCACAACAAATGCAATAAGACAAAAAAGAATTGATGCTACTTATGAAGCAGATAGAAATATGCCTATAAGAAAATCACACGAAAGCCCAGCAATTAAGTCTATTTATGAAGAATTCTTAATTAAGCCTCTTGGTGAAAAATCTCACAAGTATTTGCATACACATTATAAAAATAGAAAAAATAAATAAAAACCGCCTTTAAAGGCAAGATTGTTAATACAATATTGCAATCAATCAAATAGCAATGAGCAAAACAGCACAAAAAAATAAGGTGGCAAGAGAAAACACAAGA
>CAZFQD010000048.1:0-14762 GCA_964520885.1 uncultured Oscillospiraceae bacterium
CAATCCCTGTAGCCATTCCACTGACCACAACTACTCCACATTTGGCTAATTCATAGGCGATTTTTTCAGCGGCATTTGCACCATAAGCACTAAAATCTCTTGTTCCAACAATACTAATGCTAATATTTTTAGATGTATTTGGGATTTGCCCTTTTACATATAAAACTAAGGGAGCAGGGGAAATAAATTTAAGTCTTGATGGGAATTCTTTATCAAAAATATTAATAATTCTAATATCATTATTAGCACAATAATCTAAAACTCTATTTGCTTCATCTAAAGATTTATTGCAAAAAACATCAATATCATTTAGTCTTAACCCTTCAACCTTTTCATAATCTTTTCGCTTTGCGGTAAATACATTTTCAGGGGTTTTGAAATGCGAAAGAATAGTAATATTTCGCATTGTGGCCGGATGCCCTGTAAGGGTTAGCCAAAGCCAGAATTTTAAATTGTTCAATTTTAGCCCTCCTTATTCTTACTCGCAATTAAATTCTTTCAATGAAGCAATTTCTGAAAATTCATGAAGTTTTTGTTTTAATAATTTTTTATCAATAAGCTTTAAAGTGTATTCTGAAATCATAGTTGGAGATAAACTTCTGCTAAGTGCAAATTCTACAATTTCATCATCTCTATTGGCACAAAGTATAACTCCTACACTGGGATTTTCATTTTCCTTTTTAGTTTCACGGTCTAATGCTTCTAAATAAAAATTAATTTTACCTATATGTTCGGGCTTAAAATCTCCAATTTTTAATTCAAATGCAACTAAACAAGAAAGCCCTCTATGATAAAACAATAAATCTATGTAATAATCGCTATTGCCAACCTGCACCCTATATTCTTCCCCAACAAAAGAAAAGTCCCTGCCAATCTCTAATATAAAGTTTTTAAGATTGTTTATAATCGCTTTTTTAAATTCATTTTCTGAAAATTTTTCAGGTAAATTAAGAAATTCCAAAACATATGTATCCATAAATTGATTTTTAATTTCTTCTGGCAGAATAATAGGCTCTAATTTTTCTTTTGATAGCAAATATCTTTCAAAATATGCACTGTCAAGCTGCCTTTCAAGTTCCCTTGCAGAATATTTTTCCTTAATACAAAGTTTTATATAAAACTCTCTTTCTTCATTTGTTTTGCCTTTTGACAAAATCAATAAATGATTTGACCAACTTATTTGTGTCAACACTGTTGTCACAAATTCATTCTCCTTATAGGTTTCATAAAATTGTTTCATTCTATATAATCCACGGCGATTAAATCCCTTGATTTCAGGGCAATTTATTGAAATATATTCTGCTATTTCATCTATATAAGATGAACCCCAAGAATATTTTTGCATTTCATCACTTAAATATTTTCCAACATTCCTATATAGTAAAATAAGTTCCTCATTAACTTTTCTAAGTGCATTTTCTCTTGCATTTTCAATTAAATTTACTATAGTAACGAAATCGTTTTTATTTTCTATTTTGTTACTCATTTTTTTCACCATACTTTGTATTATACATTATACCTCTAACTCCAACGATTGGGTAATTATTGTTTACTTTTTTGTTTTTTCCAAACATATCTGTTCTCATTACGATTATTAATTCAGTAAGCTTTTTATCATGTTCAATGGCATAATTAGATTCTTTTGATTGTTGATATATGTGGTTTTCAAATTTAAGTAGTTTATTTACAACCTCAACACTTGCTACTAATATCAATCTATTTCTTGAATGTGCAAATGTGGTAATTGCTAATTCAGGGTTTTTCTCTAAAACATTTTTGCTAATAGCATCAATAAATTCTAAGTAATAACTTTCTTTTAATTTTGTCTCTTCAATCTTCAATTATTCATTGCGTAAGCAATTATTCCTGCGGCAACTGAAGCATTTAAAGATTGTGCTTTTCCATTCATAGGAATATATAAAGCATTTCCACAAGATGAAAGAACTCCTTTTGAAACTCCTGCACCCTCGTTGCCGATAACCACAATATTTTTATCGCCCCACACTATTTCATTTAGTGGAGTAGCACTATCATCTAAATCTGCCGCATAAGTAATAAATCCTTTTGCCCTAAAATCTCTTATTGTCTCGCCCAATTCATTTACTTTAATAACATTAACTCTAAAAGCACTTCCCATACTGCCTCTTATAGTTTTGGGCGAATAAATATCTGCACATTCATTATCTAAAATAACTCCATCTAAGTTAAAAGCATCTGCAATTCTCAAAACTGCTCCTAAATTACCTGGGTCTTGCATTTTTTCAAGTGCAATATATCTGCCAATAACTATATCGTCTTTTTCTAATTTATCCATTATTTTTGCAACACATACAATACCTTGCGGAGTAGTAGTGTCTGTTATTTTTTTCATTAAATCTTGGGAAATACTATAAAGTTTTACACCATTTTTAGCCAATTTCTCAGCTAATGAGAAGTTTTTTTCAGAAATACTTTGCTCAAATAAAGCATATTGAATTTGAATATCACTTTCTAATGCTTCATAAGTTAATTTTGCACCTTCAAACAAAAATAGTAAATTATCATCCCTGCCTTTTTTATTAAGTAGAGAAGCTGTTTGCTTTATTATTTGATTATCCTTGCTTGTTATTATATTAAACATAAAACTCCTTGTTTTGTTAATTTCCATTTGACAAATGTCAAATAATCATATTTCCTGCTCAGTTATTTTAGATAAATTTTCATTTTTGCCAATTAAAACAACTACATCATCAGAGGTAAATACATAATCTTTTGATGGAGAAACATCAATTTCATTAGTTTTGCATTTTTTTACCACCATCAAATTCACCTTATAAGTTCCTGTAATATTAATTGACGAAATGGATTTTCCTATCCAACTTGAAGGAGTGTTGATTTCAGTAATGGAAAACTCCTCAGAAAGTTCAATAAAATCAAGAATATTTTTCATAGCAAGACTTTGGGCAACCTTCATACCCATATCTTTTTCTGGAAAAACGATTTTATCAGCACCAACTCTTTTTAAAACTCTCATATGAATATCACTAATAGCTTTTGCTACTACATAGCGAACCCCTAATTCTTTTAACATTAAGGTTACTAATATACTTGCCTGCGTATCGTCGGAAAGTGCAACTACAGCACAATCAAAATTTCTTACGCCAACTGATTTTAAAACAGCTTCATCTCTTGGGTCGCCAGTAACAGCATAAGTTACACAATCTGCAACTTTATTTATTTTTTCTTCACTTGCATCAATAGCTAAAACCTCATGCCCTAATTTGTGTAAAGTTGTAGCTAATATGCTTCCAAATCTACCCATTCCAATAACTACAAAAGATTTATGCATTTTATTCTCTCCTTATTTTTATTTTTTTTTCTTTTAGCCTATCATAACATTTGTTTCAGGAAAACTTAATTTTTGTTTATTCTTATCCATACCTAAAACAATTGAGAATGTAATTGTTAATATTCCAACTCTGCCAAAATACATTAGCAATATCAAAACTAATTTACTTAAACTATTCAATTCAGGTGTAATTCCAAATGTAAGCCCCACAGTTCCAAAGGCTGAAATACATTCAAATAAACACACAAAATAATCTAAATTTGGCTCAATAGTATTTAGCACAAAGGAACCAACTAAGACCATTAATAAACCAATCATAAATATTGATAAAGCTCTTAATAAATTATCATTACTAATTTTTCTGTTACTAATAACAATATTTCGCCTTCCTCTTGCAATTTGAAAAACTGCAATTAGAATAAGTCCAACGGTTACGGTTTTAATTCCTCCTGCTGTTGAACCGGAGGAGCCACCAATAAACATTAATATCATAGTTAATACTTTTGAATTTTCAGTCATATTTGGAATTTCAAGAGTATTAAAACCTGCAGTTCTCGGAGTAATTGAATGAAAAAAAGAGGATAGAAATTTGCCTTTTAGCGAGAGATTTTTCATTGTTCCAGGATTGTTAAATTCAAATAAGAATATAAGCAAAGCACCAGCAAAAATCAATATACCTGTTATGACTAATACTAATTTAGTGTATGTTGATAATTTGGTAATTTTCTTTCTAAAATAATTATATAAATCCTCCCATACAAAAAAGCCTAAACCACCTATGACAACTAAACCCATTATTGTAATGCAAATAGTTGCATTGGAAACATAAGGAGTTAGCCCAATATAAGCGGCTTTTTGACCAATAATATCAAAGCCTGAATTACAAAAAGCTGAAATTGAATGAAATATAGATTTAATTATTCCGCCAATTACACCAAATTCTCCAATAAATTGTGTGGATAAAATTATAGCGCCAATTAACTCAATTAAAAAAGTTCCAATTAAGACATGCTTTGCTAAACGAACAACACCGCTTAAATCATTAAGCCCGAATGATTTAGACATTACAATTCTTTCAGTTACTGAAATATTTCTATTAATAAAAAAAGAAAACAAAGTGGCAACCGTCATAAATCCCAAACCACCAATTTGAATTAATAAAAGTATTATCATTTGACCAAAACCTGACCAATACTGATAGGTATCGAAAACAACTAAGCCAGTTACACAGGTGGCACTTGAGGCTGTAAAAAGTGCATTAACAAGACTTGTGCTTACCCCTGCTCTTGAGGAAATTGGCAAGGATAATAAAAAAGCTCCAGTTAAAATAACTAAAATAAAACCAATCGCAATTTTTTGTACTGGTGAAATTTTTATATTGTGTTTACTAAAAAAATTTTGTTTAATTAACAATTATAATCATCTCTTTTAAAAATATATTCTTTATCTATACGTTCTGACATCCGACCTCTGATTTCTGACTTCTATAATATATCGGACTTTCGGTTCTGTCAAGTCCTCCTAATAAAACTTGTTTACAGCACAAACTCCAAAGTTCGCTAGCTTTAGTTTCAACATCAAATATTTTTTGTGCTTTTTCGCTCAACTTTTTTTGACAAAAAGAAGGCTTTGTTATGATAGGAAGCTTAGAATTCTTTTTAATTTTTCTTAATATTATTCTGCCATTATCATTAAAGCCTAACACTCTAATATAAGGAACTCTGTTAAATATATGCTGTTTTTTTATCCCTATAAATGCCCACAAAACAGTTCTTCTTATTCTTGACATTGTATATCTTTTTGTTTTTGCTAATTCATAAAGCTGTTCTAAATTGTTTGCCTTAACACAAGCATTATAAATTCTTGTTTGTATTCCCTCGTTAACCTGTGGAGTTTGTTTAATTTTATCAACGCCCATTACCCTTAAAGACAAAATAATAGCTCTTTCTAATTCATTAAATTGAGCAATTTTTCCTTTGTCTATCTCATTTTCAATTATTTTATTAACCATTAATGGCATAGTATTTTGGCAATTATCTTTTCTGCTCAACAATTGTTTTCTAATAAATGAAGCACTTGAATAATTATCAACTTTTCCTTCTTGATTATGCCCACTGCCAATTCTTTTTATAGTAAATGGTTTTATCTTTGAACTAAAATAATCAAGTGCCTTTAAATATTCAACTGCCAATATGTTGTTTGGACTTTCTAATATTTTTGAAATTTTAACTCCAAAAACATCTTTTACAGCTTTCTGTCTTGCTACAGCATAAGTAATGCCACTTTTTAAATGAAGCATAATTTTTTCATCCACCAAAGGAGAAATAACTGCATTTTTAGCATAAATCAACTGCTCAATATCTCCGCTTTCACTACTAAAACAAATATAATCAACACACCTTAAAGCAGTAAGCAAGGATACTCCACCTCTCGCAAAGCCTTCTGCCGAAGCAGTTGAAAAGGGGAAGGGGAGTTCAATTACTAGGTCAACTCCACAATTCAAAGCCATATTTGTCCTTGCCCATTTAGAAAAAATGGAAGGCTCACAGCGTTGAGTAAAACTACCGCTTAAAACTACAATAACAAAATCCGCCTTAGTTATTTCCTTTGCTTTTTCAATTTGATATATATGACCATTGTGAAAAGGATTATATTCTGCAATTATACCTAAAATCTTCAAAAAAAATTGCCTCCTAATATTATTAAAACAGTTGATTTTTTATTAATACTATTATATAATCATTATACTTGTGAAAATTAAATAATCAAGTTAAAATACATAATATTTTTGGGGGTACACTTTTTAATGAAAATTTTGGTTATTAATGCCGGCAGTTCATCTTTGAAATATCAATTAATAGATGCAAAAAACAACACTCTTTTAGCAAAAGGTTTGTGCGAAAGGATCGGAATAGATGGACGATTCAAGCACAACGTGGCAGATAAAGAGTATTTAGTAGATTTACCAATGCCAAATCATACTACTGCTATTGAAAATGTTGTTAAGGCTTTAACCTCCCGTGAATATGGTGTTATTGATAGTATGTCGGAAATTAGTGCAGTTGGACATAGAGTTGTTCACGGTGGCGAAAAATTTTCAGGTGCTATGTTAATTGATGATGTTGTTATAAAGGGAATTTCCGATTGTGTTGAGATTAGCCCATTACATAATCCGCATAATCTAACTGGAATTAGAGCATGTGCCGAAATTATGAAAGGCGTTCCACAAGTTGCAGTTTTTGATACAAGTTTTCATCAAACTATGCCGGATTATGCGTATATGTATGCTCTCCCGTATGAATTTTATGAAAAATATAGGATAAGAAGATATGGTTTTCATGGGACTTCTCATAAATATGTTAGCGGTAGAGCCGCTAAGATTTTAGGTAAAGATATTAATGATTTGAAAATTATTACCTGCCATTTAGGCAATGGTTCTTCAATAACCGCAATTAAAGACGGAATAAGTGTTGACACCTCAATGGGTTTAACTCCATTAGAAGGAATTATGATGGGCACTCGCTGTGGCTCAATTGACCCTGCAATCATTTCATTTATAATGGAAAAAAAGGGGATTACAGTTAAACAAATGGACGATATAATGAATAAAAAATCTGGTATTCTTGGAGTTTCAGGAGTTTCAAGTGATTTTAGAGATATTGAAATCGCTATTGAACAAGGCAACGAAAGAGCACACCTTGCTACTGAAATGTTTTGTTATCAGGTTAAAAAATATATTGGTGCTTATTGTGCCGCTATGGGTGGCTTAGACGCAATAGTATTTACAGCAGGAATTGGAGAAAACAATTCTATTTTACGCAATAAAATATGTGAAGGTTTAGATTTTTTTGGAATTGAACTTGATTTAGAATTAAACAAGCAAAGAGGAAAAGAACTTGATATTTCTACTAAAACAGCTAAGGTTAGAGTGCTTACAATACCAACTAATGAAGAACTTGTAATTGCACTTGATACTAAAAATATTATAGAAAAATTACAGGAGGCTAATTATGTTTTGTAAAACTTGTGGAATTACTCTTGAGGACAATGCTAAAGTTTGTCCAGAATGTGGCTCTGTTCAAGAAAACCCCAGCAGTTCAATTTATTATTCTAACGAAAACACTACTCAAAATTATCATAATGAAATTGCAGATGATAAAAAAGGTTTTTCAATTATTTCTTTGGTTTTAGGGATTGTTGCCATTGTTTTTAGTTTTATCTGTTGTGTGCCTTTTGTGGTCTCAGTAATTGCTATTATTTGTGCAATAGTTAGTATTATTTTAGGAATAATTTCTTTAAAGTCCTCAAAAAAAGTTCTTTCAATTGTGGGAATTTGTCTTTCGTGTTTAGCCATAGTAATATCTATTCTTGTTACTATATTTTGGTCTTTTATAATTTCAAATCCTGATTTTATTAATAATTTTGACGAAGGTTTCCAAAGTAGTTTTGAACAATATTATCAAGAATAATTTTTGAGTTTATAAATTTATATAAAATTAAATGCGAAAGTGAGTTTATGAATAATGAATAAAATTAAACTTTTTACATTTTCGTTAATTCTTGTTGCTATATTTTCAGTGTTATCTGGATGTAATTATTTTTGGCCGAGTAAGAGTGCAAATAAAGTTGTGCTTCCTCCAAAGGTAATTGTTGCCGCAAGCAATTATAATACCGAACAGGTGCAATATAGAGAGGTTGTAAAATCAAGATATATTCTATCAAGATTTAGAGAGAATAATGGTGATATCGTATTTTCTGGTGTTCCAAGCATTGAGACTACCAGTTTTGATATTGGAGAAACAGGGAAAATCATAATTGATACATCAATTCCCTATGATAATAATTACGGTAAAACAATAGAATATAATGCTAAAGTAATTTCAACGCCAACAACAAAGAGTTTAAAAACTTATATTATAAAAATAACCGACAAATATGATAATAGTATTGTAAAAAATGGAACTTTAGCAACTTTTAAAATAATAAATAATAAAAAAGAAAATGTTATTGCTGTTCTAAATCCGGCTATAAAATATTATAATAATGAGACGATTGTTGGTGTATTGGTAAATGGAGTTAAACAAGATAGAACTGTAAAAATAGGTTTAGTTGGCGATGAGTATTCTGAAATATTAAGCGGTTTATCGGTTGGAGAATTAGTTATTTTTAATTAAATATTTATTTCTGCAAATCATTATTCTATTATCAACAGAGCAGGGGTGAAATTGTGCTTTATCTTGCATTTGTTAAATTAATGAAAAATAAATGGCTTTTTTTATCGTTATCAGTAAGTATTTTACTATTTATTACTGCCGCTAATTTACTGCCTATGTTTAATAACGCATTAATAAACCGAACTTTGTTAATGAACTATAATAATTCAACTTTAAATCAATCAACATTTTCTAATCGTTGTTCATATATTTTTGCAATGGATGCAAACAATGAACAAGATGATAAAACAGAGAATTACTATTCAAACCTTATTGAAAATCAACTTATTAATCAATATCAACAACCAATTGCATATTTTAATAAAATATACACTTCTCAATATGTAGATATAATGGATGTTACATATAAACCCAATAATTCCTCGGATAATATTAATACTTTAACCTCAATGAAATTTAATGCAATTAATGATTTAGAAAATCATATCAGTTTAATAAGTGGAAAAATGCCCGCAGGAGAAAAAGATAATGAGGGAAATGTTGAGGTAATTGTCAGTAACGATAATGCAATTATTAATGGTTTGGTTATAGGCAGAGTTTATATAGTGCACAGAACCGATGAGCAATCAAATGATAAAGATATGCCTATAAAAATTACAGGTATTTTTAATCCTGTTATCGGAGGCTCATCTTCGTTTACAAATTCCTCTCAAGTTTCAAATTTACTTATATGCGATTATAATTTGTTTAAAGAATTGTTCGTGAAGAACTCATATTTTTTAGGTTCAGTAAAGTGGGATTATTTACTTGATTATACCGCAATAAATCCGGACAACATTGAAAACATTATTTCAGCATACCAGCAACAAAGTTTGCTTTTTGCAAATTATCCGCAAATAGAGTTAAGCAAGGCATTTTCATTTAATGGTGTCGATACTCTAACGGCATTTACTGAAAGTAAGCAATCTTTGGATATTATGATTTTGGTATTTACTGCTCCTATGTTTTTACTACTACTTTTTTGTATATTTTTCATAAGCAAACTTATTGTTGAAATGGATAAAAACGAAATATCAGTTTTGCAATCCCGTGGTGCATCAATTTATAATATAGCTTTTATGTATCTGATTCAAAGTGTTGCTCTTGTAATAGTCCCGCTTATATTATCGCCTTTTCTTGCGACTGCTATATGCAAACTGTTAGGTTTTACTACCGGTTTTATGGAAGTGGGAAACAATATTCCTTTATCAACTGATTTTTCATTGACAGGTATAATCTTTGATATTGGAGCATGTTTAATTGTTATTATTACTATATTAATTCCGAGTATTTTGGCGGCAGGGACTAATATAGTGGAAAGAAAACAAAAAGCTACAACAAAACCTCATATTCCATTTTGGAAGAAATTTTATTTTGATTTTATTTTACTTGCAGTATCGGTCTATGGATATATTAATTTTACAGTCCGACAGAATATAATTGTAAGCCAAAATTTATCAGCCAATCAAATACCTATTGAACCTTTAACTTTTTTGATAATGGTTTTGTTTTTAATTTCAATGGGCTTAATATTTATGCGTTTTTACCCTTTTATAATAAAAATAATTTCAAATATCGGCAGGAAAATATGGAGTGCTCCTTTTTATCATTCACTTCAAAGAGTTACCATTTTAAAAGATAAAGAGCAGTTTATAATGTTGCTGATAATATTAACTATGTCTTTGGGTATATTTAGTGCGAACTCTGCAAGAACTGTTAATAAAAATCTTGATGATTACATTTCATACAGCATAGGTGCAGATGTTGTATTAAAACCTTTTCCTACAAACTATAACGATCCAAATCAAGTTGAAATTAAGCCATCATTAGATAATTATAGCAGTCTTAAAGGTGTTGATAATGCAACTATTATTTCAATTGCAAACAGTCCTCAAATATATGCAAATAAGATGCAAAATCAAGACGATATTAATATGATTGGAATTGATGTCTTGCCATATTCAAAGATTGTATGGTCAAGACAGGATATGCTCAGTGAGCATATTAATTCATACTTTAATCTGCTTGGTAAATCGCCTCAAAATTGCATTATTTCAAAAACTCTTGCAGACAAAATGAGTTTGGCTGTTGGAGACTCTATTTTAGTAAACATAAATGAAATGAATAATAAAGCATTCTATATTAATATAGTTGCTATTGTTGAGGCGTGGCCTTCATATACATATTCACTGTCTGATGATGGCAAGCAAACTCTTGGTGATATGATAATAACTAATTCAGAATATTTGGAACGAGAATTTATTGATGTAACCTATAATGTATGGCTCACAACCGATAATTCAACTTCGGCAAGTGATTTAATTCAAGAGCTTTCATCAAACTTGCATCCGAATTATATTTTAGGTAACAGATATAAAGATTTAAATGAAAGTCAAAACTCAGCACAACGACAGAGCTTAAATGCTTTACTTACATTAAGTTTTCTTATTATTTTTGCTATATGTTTTGTTGGTTTTGCGATATATTGGATATTGTCCATAAAATCCCGTGCCTTGCAATTCGGAACCTTACGGGCAATGGGAATGTCAAAAAAGAGTATTTATGTAATGCTTTTATGGGAACAGCTGTTTATTTCGGGTATTACAACCGTTTATGCAATATTAATAGGTGGTGTTAGTAGTAGGGTATTTGTTGATATTTTAAAGGTATCATTTGGAGCCGATAAACAAATAATTCCCTTCCTGTTTGTAACTTCTCAAACAGACTATATAAAAATATTTATATTCTTTGGCATAATGTTTGTATTTACATTTATGTTGATTGTAAATTTAATAAAACGAATAAAAATTGCACAAATAATTAAATTAGGCGAGGAATAACTATGAAAAACATTCTTTATTCAAAAAACATTCTTTATTCAAAAAACATTTGCAAAGATTACTTTGTCGGCAATAATGCGGTTAGGGTTTTAAACAATATTAATATAGAAATAGAAAAAGCATCCTTAACATTAATTAAGGGGCGTTCGGGGTCGGGCAAAACTACTCTTATGAATATTTTGGGGGTTTTAGAAGAGCCAACCGAAGGAAATGTATTCTATGGGGATATTGATATTAACAAAATGAGTATTGCCGAAAAAGATATTTTAAGGAGCAAAGAAATTGCGTTTGTGTTTCAGTCGGTGGCACTTTTATCACATTTAAGTGCTTATGATAATGTTGAGTTTATGTTAAGAATTGCAAAACTTCCCATAGATAAGCAAAGAATAGAGCATTGTCTTGAACTTGTTGGGCTGAAAGAACATATGAAACATTTGGCCCCAATGCTTTCGGGCGGTGAACAGCAACGAGTTGCCATTGCAAGAGCAATGGTGCATAGACCAAAGATTATATTTGCCGATGAGCCTACATCTCAACTTGATTCCAATACAGCAATATTTATTATGTCTGTTTTCAAACAATGTATTGAAAAAGAGGGAACCACAATATTGGCAACTTCGCACGATGCTAAAGTAGCAGAAAAAGCGGACTATATTTATACTATGGAGGATGGCAAAATAACTGAACTTATAAACAATAAAAATTAGTATAACATAGAATTGGAGTTTCTTATGGAAGAAAGAATAATTATTTCCTGTGAAAACTTAATGAAAATTTATAAAACCTCAGACATTGAGGTTGCCGCTTTACAAGGGTTAAATTTAACTGTTCGCAGTGGAGAGATTCTTGCAATAATCGGCAGTAGCGGTAGCGGAAAATCCACGCTGTTAAATATTATTGGCGGATTAGTTAAGCCGAGTGCAGGGAAAATCATTGTAAATGATATGGATATAAGTAAATTTACATATAGTGAAATGGTTAAATATAAAAGAGAGACTATAGGTTTTGTATGGCAAAATAAAGAAAGAAATCTAATACCCTATTTAACGGCACTTGATAATATTAAACTTGTTATGAAAATTGGTGGCTATACGGATTATAAAAGAGCCGAAAAGTTGCTTGAAGATGTAGGCTTGAGCAATAAGAAAAACAGTAGATTAGAACAATTATCAGGTGGCGAGCAACAGCAAATTGCAATTGCAATCGGAATAGCAAGTTATCCAAATATTATTCTTGCGGATGAACCTACCGGTTCAGTGGACAGTGCCACAGCATCAGAAATTATGGATATATTTAGACACTTGCAACAGGAGATGGGACTGACAATTATCATAGTAACTCACGATAACAAACTTGCCGCAAAGGTTGACCGAGTTGTATTAATTCGTGACGGCAGAACAAGCAGTGAATATATCAAAAAGAATGAAACCCAAAATGGCAGCGATGTTCATACAGATTTTAACAAAGATTCACACCACGAATACATTGTGCTTGACAATGTTGGTAGATTACAAATCCCGCAAGAATTAATGAAAACCGCAGAATTGCACAATCATAGCAGAGTTAAACTTCAAATAATAAATGGCAACATTACAATTATTCCTATTAAATAATAACAAATGATTAAGGAGCAAAAATAATGAAAACTTTAAAAATATCTGCCATTATAAATGGAAATAAGTTTGTTTTTGATAAGCAAACAGGGGTTATTTTAAGTTTGCAGACGGCAAATGGAATTAAAATTATAGATACATTACCTAAAAATGCAGGACTTATTGATGTTGCTTACCCATTAGACAATTTCGGTCCACTTAGATTAGCCACACCATATTCTGTTGTAAAAAAGATTGAAGTATTAGAAAACAGTGTGTTAATAGAATATGATGCTTTAGGAGCAAGCAGAGATGATGCGGGATATGAGGGAAAAGTATCGGCAAAAATCACATTATCTGCTCATACTGACGGCAAGTCGGTTGTCTTTGAGGCACAACTTGAAAATCGCACAAACAGGTTAGTTCCTCAAATATTATTTCCGGATTTTAGAGGGCTTGTTCCAATATCGGGTTTTGAAAATACATGGTTTAGACGGGGCGGCGTTAAAATCAGACCTTTTGTTGAAATTGGAAAAAATCAATATAACGGTGTAAATAATTTTTGGAGAGGTTGTTGGTGGGAACATTTTGCTCCAACAGCATTTAGTGGGTTTTCAAGCTGGTGGGGTGGCACAGCTCTTGGCAGATGGTGTGATTATGGCAGAATCACAAGAATATAAACAAAACAAATGTGAATATTTATGGAGTGATTTACCTGCTTTGGCAAAGGAGTGCAAAGAGGCGGGAATTTCTGAAATAAATTGTTGGGCGAGTAATGAAGCCTTTAAACTACCAATTAAAAGAAAAACACTTTTGGGAACTGATGAAGAGTTTTCAAGGGCTATAAAAGCTATGTCGGTTCATATGTAAATACCTCAAATGAAGATTGGCAGGATGCTGTGCTTGAAAGCATTGATACACTTATTGAAAAGGGCACTATGTCTATTTCTTGGGATGAATTTGTTAAATATCCGGGACTTAGAACAATAGATTATGTTGCTGAACAAATACTTAAAAGAACAAAAGCAAAAAATTCTATGGCAACATTTGCAACAGAATGCACTTCAACTTTTGAAACTGAAAGTTTGTTAATTCATTACACTTGGAATTGGCGTGAAATAACCGTTGGGCTTTTTAATACTCCCCACCGTATGCCTGATTATGCCACACCTGCACTTTCAGTATGGAAAGCACCGAGAATGAACCTTAATGTTGAAGATAACCCTGCAAAAATAATCAAAGGATTTACCGATAATTTTTATATAAACTTTATGATGAGAAAGCCAAACCGAATTTGGGGCAGTGCAAGATTTTCCGACTTACCTTTGATACATCAGTTAATAAAAGATTTATCCAATTTAAGAAAAATGTTTCTTTCTTATTTTACCGATGGAGTTTTGCTAGGCGACGGAGCTATGGATAAAGACTTCACTGCTCTTCATACAGCAGGATATTTATTAAAGGATAAAATGCTATTGTTTGTTGTAAATGATTTAAACAAAACTTGCAAGAATGTGAAAGTCGGAATTGACCTTAATATGTGGTTTGATAAAAAAATTAACAATTACACACTAAAAATTTATGATATAAAGGGAAAATGTATTTCAACTAAATTGATAGAGGGCAATCTTTTAAGGCATACTTTAAACTCAGTTAAAATTAACGAATTAAATATTATTGAGATTTCTTCAATAAATTATTAAAAAATATATATATATTTAAAAACCCAATTTTAGTTTTGCTAAAATTGGGCATTTGTTATGAATAAATAAATATTATCTATCCTCGG
>CAZFQD010000049.1:0-14702 GCA_964520885.1 uncultured Oscillospiraceae bacterium
AGACGATATAGACGCGGTAAAACTAACCTATACTCAGGAATCTACTCAATGGCTACTCCATTTTACACAAGCATCAATTGATTCATACACTACTAAAATTCAAGATTTATATGATGCTGGAAGCAGAGGAATGTATGTTTATGTGCATAATGATACAGGTTTATCTGTGTATATGTATCCTCATATTCTAAATCAAAATGGTGATGTAACATGGGTATCTCTTCTTCGAGATACCAATGCCTATTTAATTGCCGAAGATAATCTTGCTTTTTCAAGAACTGCTGTAATAAGTGGAGAAGGGATAAAAGTACCAGCGGATTTTAGAGGTTATTTAGTTTTCCCATATGAATCAATATCTAATGGTGATGCTAATAATGGTACTGAAAGCATTGTAGAAGAAGATGTAATGGATGATATTTATGCTGGTAAATTTGGATTTTATTCACGAACATTAAGTAATGTAGAACCAGCAGCGGATAAAAACTTCTATATATTTAATTATGGTACTTATAAGCCAAACGCCCTTTCTACTAATTATACTCCTTTTGTAGATTTTAATTCAGCTAGCTGGGGGGAAGAAGAATTTGAAACATGGCCAGGGACACCCGAAACACATGGTCATATAGATCCAGTTACTTATGGTGAGGATGATGCTCTTCGTTTGACATTTGGAACATCTGGAAGTGATAAAATATGTCAATTTGCTGAAATAGATGTATTTGCAACAGTATATGGAACCGACACAATAGAGTCAGCAACACCAAGCGATAAAACAGGAATCTATATAAAAGTTGATAATGATACTACAATAGACATTAATTACTTTATGAAATTTTTATATGGTGGTCAGTGGTACACAAATACAGTAGGCTCACAGTTATTACTTATTTCTTCATCGGATTTAGCAAATCCAGTAAAAGCCACTGTTGTAAGCGGTGTTGGTATAGTAATTCCAGCTCATTTCTTAGGATATATAGTAATACCATATAATACTATTTCCAATTCTGAATTGTGCACTTCATCACTTCCAGTCTCAGGGTACACAACAGATGACATTTATCAAAAAGCCTTTGGTGCTTTCTTTAATGCAGGAGATGTTACATTTGGTGAAGGTGATTATCTTTATATTCTTGACTATGGTGCTTATGAATCAACACCGGCAGGACCTACTCCAATAGAATATAATGTTTCTCGTCCAGAACTTGGAACTATTCCAACATTAAATAAAAGCCAAGCACAGCAGGTTGCGGCTAATATTTTAGTAGCTCCAAAGCCAGATATCGGAGATGAAGAATTAGCAAGTTTATCATTGCCAGAAGGATATAGTGAAACAATATATACAACTGATTATGAAGATATAATAGATACAGATGGAACAATTACATCACCGGATAATTATACTCTTGCAAGGGTTGTATATGAAATTACAAAACAGGGTGATGAAGAAAAAGGATATTCTTTACCACTTCAAGTATTAATCCCTGCAACAGAAAGAATTATTGACAATGATAGCCCTTATTTGTATAATCTTTATACTGATACGGTAGCAGATTTTGAAACAGACATAAATGGATTTGGCTTATGGGGAAATACATCCGGATTAGATGACCCTACAATTACCCGCGAAACTTCAACTCCACTTAGAGGAACAGGGTCGTTAAAGGTAGTGATGCCGGAGGATTTTGATACTGGTTGGATAGGAATACAATCAGTTGATCTTCCAGGAGCTGATAAGGCATATGACGGTATTGTGTTAAGAATGAAAACCAACTCAACACAAAGAACCTCATTAAGAGCATATATAGGGCAAGGCGCTAATAATTATGATTTTAACGAAAATGTTATTATGACTGATCTATTAGGCGATAGAATAACAACAGAGAATGCCGGAGAGGAAAATGGAGATGCTTTCTTCTTACCAACTGCCTTTGATGGTTATATATATATGCCTATAGTAGATGGATTTGATACAACTGATACCTTTACTTTCCGTATGTGGTTTGCAACCGGAGATAGTACAAATGGTTTTGACGGTGCTACAGTAAATATTGATGATATTAATTTTTATTCTTCAACTGCGACAAACTCGGCAATAATAAATGATATTATTGGACTTGTCCCTAATTCATATGCTAATTTGCGTTATGGTTTAATGATTCACATGTCTGCAAATAATAATACGGTTGATTTGGGATGCGGTTATGTTGGACCTCTTGGAGAAGATTTAGGTGGAATGAGTAATTATACAAATGTTCACGATCTCTCTCCTATTATTGATGATATAGCTGATATGCAATTTGAATATGTTATGATTTCGAATTTTCATGGTTTGGGTGTTAGTTTACATCCAAGTGCGGCACTTGATTACTATAGAGGCGTAGGTGTTTATTCCTCTAAACGTGATTTCTTAGGCGAATTAATATCTGGGCTTAAGGATGAAGGAATAAAAGTAATGCTTATGACTCATCCATTGAACGGTCCGGATTATTCAGAAGAATCACAAGAGGAATTAGGTTGGAATGATTCTACAAATAATTATGAGCGTTGGAATAACTTTTTATGTGATGTATATGCAGATATTATATCGCGTTATGGTGAGGATTTGTACGGAGTTGCATATGATAGCGAATTTGGTTTGAGTGGTGATCCGGAAACCGAAGATAAATTAGATGTAATAAGACTTCGTGATACAATACGCCAATATTCTAATTTGCCATTAATATCATTAGTTCCAGCTAATCAACTTACAAACTATAGCATCAAAGAGGTATGGCGTCCTTCATGGCATGACCCTTGGATGTCTCGTTCTGAATCTGTTTATGATGCTGATGATTGGCCTGCATATTATGAGGTTCCTGCACTTGTTACAACCGACCATTGGGGAGTTACTCAAACTCTAGCAAATTCAAATTTTTATATGACTACTGACAAGCTTTATAGGTATATGGTTCTACAAGCGTGCGTAGCAACAGATGGCCCCGGTTTAATGTGGGGAACATCACCATATTTTGATGGTCAATGGGAGACTGGTGTGCGGACTGCATATTTAGCTGTTGGAACAAAAATAGGATTAGTAAAGGAATCACTACAAAAGGTTGTTCCAAGCAAATCTTATATTAGAAGAGAAGGTCAAAAAATATCAGCCTTACCTAATGGTATAGCAGCAACAAGCTCATTAGACGGTCAATATGAATATATTCATGTTCTAAATCATCCAACTTCTGGATATGTACTTACTTTACCACCACCTACAGATGGTAAAAGATTCACTTCCGCATGTACTTTAAACCCAAGTCATGAAGTGGATTTATCTCAAGCTAGTGATGGAACAGTAACATTAACTTTGCAAAGTGAAGAGGAATGGGATGAAGTTGATACTGTAATTAGATTAACCAATACTAATGTTGATTCAAAGAATTTGGCTCTTTTTAAACCAGTATTGTATTCAAGTAGCATTCAAAGCACCGACTTAACACATATTGGATGGGGAAATATTAGATTAACAGACGGTAATACGGGTTATGTTCCTCTTATTGAGGCTTGGTCTTTCCCACTATATGGTTGGAGCAGTCAATTTCATGAATCTCAATTATCTGGTGGAGCTTCTGAATGGGCAACTGTAGATCTTAAAGGTTCGTTTATGGTAGATAATGTAATATTATATACAAGAAACGACACAGGAAATGAAAATTTGGGCTTTCCAACCAATTTTACAATTCAAACTTCTTTAGATAATGTAAATTGGACAACAGTTGTAACAGAAGAGAGTTATGCAAAACCAAGTGTTAGAGCAGTCTTTACATTTACACCTATTAATGCACGATATGTTAAAGTTGATGCTACCGCATTAGCAAGAGTACCTGAAGTTACCGGTAGTTATGTTTTCGAATTAGGTGAAATGCAAGTTATGGCAAAATATAGAACATTAACAACTGGTGTTTCACTTGATATAACAACAAAGTCAATGGGAAAAGGCGTAACATGCCAGCTAACTGAGACAGTTGCTCCTGCAGGTGCTTTTAACAAGTTAGTAACATGGTCATCAAGTAATACTGGAGTTGCAACAGTTAGTTCAAGCGGATTAGTAACGGCAGTTGCGGTAGGAACAGCAACAATTACATCAACGACTGTTGACGGTGGATATACTGCAACCTGTGCAGTTACAGTTACACGATATGATGCCACAAAATATTATAAGATAGCATACTCTCCTAATACAAATTTGGTAATGGATGCAACAGACACTGGATCAGGCGGAGTAGTTAAACATGTGACTTATGTTGCTGACACCGACAGCCAGCTATGGCAGATTACCGAAGTATCATCAGCAACTTTTAAGATTATAAATAAGTCTTCTGGTTATGCTCTTAATGTTTACGGAGGTACAAACACTACTGGCAGAAATATTATCCAAAGCACCTATGCTGATTCAAACAGAATGAAGTGGACAATCACAGATAACACTTCATATGTTAAGATTAATAGCAAACTTGGAACTAACACATATATTAGAGGCACAGGGACAAGTGGTGCTACACTTTATACGGCATCGTCTTCATCGTCTACTTCTCAAAGGTGGGTAATCACACTTATGCCTTGATTTTAATAAGGCATTATTAATGGAATAACTAACTGATAAGGAAGCCTATGATCTTGCTAAGGGTGATTTGATAATCACCCTTAGCAATTGGTCAGTAACAATTAATGATATTGTTTTTAGTTATCACTTCCAGTTAGTTAAAATTGAGATTATTAAATAATATTTAGGTCAAGGTTACATTTTTATTCTAACAGATGAGATATTTTAGTTCATCTGTTAGAATATTTAAAAAAATTTAAGTAGAATATTAATTAAATTCATTTTAATTTAATCATAAATTAACTTTGTGTTTTATACAGAGTATAAAAAAATATAAAGAAGGATGTTAAAAATGAAAACAAAAATGCGTATTTTGATTTCGGGCATATTAATTTTATTAATTGTTTTAGCTCTAACTGTATCTGCAACTTCAAGTGGAGAGGTTACATTTAGCACAAGTACCTTTTCAACATTAGCAGATTTTAACACCACGGCTGTTACTCTTGGGAGCGTGTGGGCTTCACGAGGCACAGTTTCATTGGATGAATATGTAGACGATATAGACGCGGTAAAACTAACCTATACTCAGGAATCTACTCAATGGCTAAATCATTTTGTGCAATCAACAATTCCATCGGTTACTTCTACATATCAATCCTTATACAATAATGGAAGCAGAGGAATTTACTTTTATGTGCATAATGATACAGGATTATCAATGAAAGTATATCCCCATTTTCTAAATCAAAATGGCAGTGTAACATGGGTATCTCTTGTTAAAAATACCAATGCCTATTTAATTGCCGATGATAATCTTAAATTTTCAAAAACTGCTGTAATAGATGGAGAAGGAATAAAAGTACCTGCGGATTTCAGAGGTTATTTAGTTTTCCCATTTACTTCAATGGGTAATGGTACTGAAAGCATTGTAGACGAAGGTGTAATGGATGATATTTTTGCTGGTAAATTTGGATTTTATTCACGAACATTAAGTAATGTAGAACCAGCAGCGGATAAAAACTTCTATATATTTAATTATGGTACTTATAAGCCAAACGCCCTTTCTACTAATTTTACTACTTTTGCTAATTTTAATACGGCAAATTGGTCAACAGGACAGCTTACATCTTGGCCAGGAACACCTTCTGTAAACGGTTATATGGAAGAGGTTGTTTATAATTCAAATAAAACTCTTCGTTTGACATTTGGAACATATGGAAACACAAAACTATGCCAATTTGCAACCATAGATGCTTTTACAACTATATACGGTAATAATACTATTGAGCAAGCATCACCAAGCAGCAAAACAGGATTTTATATAAAGGTTGCTAATAATTCATCCAAAATTATTAATTATTCTGTGAAATTCTTAGATAACGGTATTTGGTATACAAACACAGTAGGCTCCAATTTATTGCTTTATTCCAGTGCAGATTTAGCAAATCCAATAGTTGCACCAGTTGTATTGGGCTTAGGTGTAGCAATACCTGCAAATTTTGCAGGATATATTGTAGTGCCATATAATACTATATCGGCAAGTAATGACGCAATCACTTCAACACTTCCGACTTCGGGTTATGTAGTAGATGATATGCTTCAGCGTTCCTTTGGAGGTATATTTAATGCAGGAAATGTTACATTTGCTTCGGGGGAATATGTATATATTCTTGACTATGGAGCATATAAACCAACACCACCAGGACCTACTCCAATACAATATAATGTTTCTCGTCCACAATTAGGAACTATTCCAACATTAAATAAAAGCCAAGCACAGTCGGTTGCGGCTAATATTTTATCTGCTCCAAAACCGGCTATCGGAGATACACAGTTAGACAGCCTATCATTGCCAGAAGGATATAGTGAAACAATATATACAACTGATTATGAAGATATAATAGATACAGATGGAACAATTACACCACCAGATAATTTTACACTCGCAAAGGTTGTATATGAAATTACAAAACAGGGTGATAGCGAAAAGGGTTATACTTCTGTTCTTAAAGTATTAATTCCAGCAAGGAAAAGAATTATTGATAGTGATTTTTCATCTTCACTTTCTAATTTGCGTTATGGTTTAATGATTCACATGTCTGCAAATAATAATACGGTTGATTTGGGATGCGGTTATGTTGGACCTAATGGAGAAAATTTAGGTGGAATAAGTAATTATACGAATATTTATAATCTTACTCCGATTATTGATGATTTAGTGGCAATGAATTTTGAATATATATGTATAACAGATTTTCATGGACTGGGCGTTACATTACATCCAAGTGCGGCACTTGATTTTTATAGGGGCGAGGGTGTTTATTCCTCTAAACGTGATTTCTTAGGCGAATTAATAAATGGGCTTAAAAACAAAGGAATAAAAGTAATGCTTTTGACTCATCCACTTGATGGGCATGATTATCCAATTGAAGAAAGAACAGCATTAGGATGGTATGATTCTTCAAATAATTATAAGCGGTGGAATGATTTTATATGTGATGTATATGCTGATATTGTTTCGCGCTATGGTAGCGATTTGATTGGAATATCATTTGATAGTGAATTTGGTTTGTCCGAAAATGAGGAGTGGACAGGTAAATTAGATGTAATCAGATTGCGTGATGCAATACGCAGTTATTCAAATCTACCATTAATATCATTAGTGCCACCAAATCAACTTACGGGATATAGTTTAAGGGAAGTTTGGCGTCCTTCATGGCTTGACCCTTGGATGTCTCGTAGCGAAAATATTTACGATGTAGAAGATTGGCCAGCATATTATCGTGCTCCGGCAGTTGTTACAACCAACCATTGGGGGACTATTTCTACTCGCCAAAATTCAAGTATGTATCTAACTGGCATACAGCTTTATAGATATATGGCTCTTCAAGCATGTGTTTCAACAGATGGACCCGGTGTAATGTGGGGGACATCTCCTTACTATAATGGTCAATGGGAAATTGGTGTGCGTGAGGCATTTTTAGATGTGGGAGCAAGAATATCATTATTAAAGGAATCATTGCAAAAGGTTGCACCGAGCAAATCATACATAAGAAGAGAGGGTATTAAGTTATCAACTCTACCGAATGGAATTGCTGCAACAAGCTCATTGGATGGTAAATATGAATATATTCATGTGTTAAATCATCCAATAGGAAGCGTATTAACTTTGCCAGCACCTGCAGATGGCAAAAGATTCAGTTCTGCATGTACTTTAAACCCAAGTCATGCAGTGGATTTATCTCAAGCTAGTGATGGAACAGTAACATTAACTTTGCAAAGTGAAGAGGAATGGGATGAAGTTGATACTGTAATTAGATTAACCAATACTAATGTTGATTCAAAGAATTTGGCTCTTTTTAAACCAGTATTGTATTCAAGCTCAGTTGAAAGCACTGATTTCTCAAATATCGGGTGGGGTAATATTCGTGCAGTTGATGGGAATACAACCTATGTTCCGCAAACTGAAAGTTGGTCATTTCCCCTATATGGTTGGAGCTCAAATGGCAGAAGTTCACAATTATCAAATGGGGAATCTGAATGGATAACAATTGACTTAAAAAGTTCATATTTGGTAAATAATGTAATGCTGTATCCAAGAAGTGATACAGGAAATGAAAATTTGGGCTTTCCAACCAATTTTACAATAAAAACTTCTTTAGATAATGTAAATTGGACAACAAGTTTAGCAAAAACAAATTATCCTAAGCCAAACGGAAGTGCAATATTTACTTTTAATACAGTTAATGCTCGCTATATTAAAGTAGAAGCTACTGAACTTACAAGAGTACCTAAAATAAGTGGTAATTATTTCTTTCAATTAGGCGAAATTGAGATTTATTATAATCCAGATTCAATCAATGCAACAGGGGTAAAGCTAAATAAATCCAATATTTCTATCACTGTTATTAGTACGGAAACTTTAATCGCTACTGTAATTCCAACAAATTCTATAAACCAAAATGTAAGTTGGACATCAAGTAACCCTAATGTTTCTACAGTATCTGAGAATGGGGTAGTAACAGCGGTTTCTATTGGAACAGCAAATATAACTGCAATAACAGCAGATGGAGGTTTTGTTGCAAATTGTGTTGTTAGTGTAACACCTGTTACACAAGAGCTTTTCTTATCAAGTAATTTAAACAATGATGATTCTCAAAACTGGGAATTTAAAGGAGTTCCAGGCAATGGCTCGTGGTTCTATATTAGAAACATTTCATCAAACTTATATTTATCATATATAGGAGGACAGTGCGTTATAAGTGCATTTACCGGAGGAGCTGAGCAGTACTTCAGTTGTGACAAATTGGGAGGAAATATGAGTTTAGTAAACCTCTTAAATCAAGGGGAAGGACTTTCAAATCTAAGCGGTCAGTTAACAATGAGTGAAGCTTATCCAACCATTACATTTTCAACGCCATTTATAAATTTCTTTCCATTAAATTCTGTAAACTTTGGGAATGTACCGAATGGCACTATTTTATATGTCGGCACCATAAGTTTTAAAGAGGCTGAGATAAATTATTATTTAACCTATGGAGAGAAGCCACCAGTAGATTTCGGTAAATATATAGTAAACTTAAACAAAACAAGAATTTCAAACATCCAACCTAATTCTTCGATAAACGATTTTTTAGCTTTTGTTAATGTTCGTAGTGATACAGATTTAGTGTTCAGTAATATTTCTCCAAATAATATAATTAATACAGGAACAACAATTGATATTATGGTTAATGGAGTATTGACGGATACATATACAATTGTTATATATGGTGATGTTGATGGTAATGGCATAATAAATATAACTGATTTGGCAGCAATAAAAGCACATTTATTGGACATATTTGTTTTATCAGGAGCAAATTTAGAAGCTGGAGATATTTTCACAACAGGAAGCATCTCAATTAGCGATTTAGTAGCAATTAAAAAACATCTTTTGGCTATTCAATTTATAACACAAAAATATGAATAGATAGCAACCGCTTTAATTATGCCAAAGTTTCATATCATTTGATGAGTGTGTAAAAACAGATTATGTTTTTTCGCCTTTTGAGGATATAACCGAGCGTCTTAATTTATGTAGTATAAAAAATCTCCAGCTACCAAATTACACTGATAGTCTTCTCGAAAAACTTTCAGAAATTAAAGAAAGAATATCAAAAGACACAGATAAGTACAATGGCTTATGCCATAATGACCCATTTCCCAACAACTTCATATATAATGATGACATTGTATATACTCTTGATTTTGAGTTTACTAAAATGGGAGATGTTTTTTTTGATTTAGCATGCTTAGCGTGGGTATGCGATGAAAAGGCTCAAAGGCATATGTTGGAGATATATTTTGGTGAATGCAATAATTATTTATATAAAAGGCTTATAGACTTTTCATTTATAGTTCAAATGTGGAATGCGAGTTGGGCATTTGTTAAAAGCATTGATGCAAAAAATGATTATGATTATTTAGGTGGTGGTTTAGATGCTTTTAAAGTGCTTAATAATTGGGTCAATTTATATCCAAATTCATAAACTTTACATAATGTTAATAAAAGGATAATTTAAATGGAAACACAAAATTGGTTTTGGTGGGATGGAGGCTTTGAAGCTATTCATAACCGCCCAAATTTTTCACTTAATAAGGAGGGTATTGCTCACATAGCAACTCCTCACTATCGCTTAGATATTTCTCGATTTAGAGGTATGCCTGTGGGATTAGAACGTATAAGTGAAATAAATACTTATCGTTATGGTTTAACTTTACCCCCTGTTAAAATTTTGTTTCATACTTCTTTTAGAATTATTTACAATGGTAAAATACTTGCACCAAAGGAAGATATAAATAAAGAATATATCTTAATGGTATATGATTCAGGGAGCATATGTCATGAACTTCACTTAAAAAACATTAAACTTTTTGATAGTGATGGCATACTTCATAAAGAGCATGAACTTGAACTTGTTTTTTATACATGGGCAGATTGTATAGCTTTTACAGCAATTTTGGTGGAATCAGACACAAGAATTTGTGTTGAAACAATAATAGAAGTGGATTTTGATTTTGAAAATATAGATATTTTACCTTTTAATCAGGGTGCAGTTATAACAAAAAGTGATAATTCATTTGTTTTTTGTAATACAGGCAATATGACTTGCAATGTTAATAATAATAAAATCACTTTATGTGCCGAGGGGGCAAACTGTACCGTCCATATTTTACCTGTAATAAATAGTTTGACTGATACTTTTCAAACTTATAATAGTTTTAGAGGTAATACTTCAATCTCTGTTACCACGAAAAACGAAAAATATTTTGCTTTTCTTGATGAAATGAGCGGTGCTTATAAAATTACATTAAATCCCTTAAACACAAGAAATCAAGAGGTCTATTCTTTGGAGGCGGTTAATACTTCAAGAGACTCTGTAAATATAAGGCTTTTATTTGCTCGTAATGGAGTTGGACGGTTGCAAAGGAATGGAGAGGTATTACCTAAAGTTGAAATAGGAAGCCAACTTCAAACTGAGAGTTTTCCCGTAGTTTATGATAACAATAATATTGTTCCTTTACTCATACAAGTTTCCTGTGATGGTCATGAGTTTGATAATTACTCCCGACCTTATCCACATATTTGGATGCACTATTATACAAATATTTTTATTGAACAAAATCAAACCAAGAACCTCACCATTGATATGAGCTTTGCAGGGCTTTCAAAGCAAAATGCTGCTCAATTTCGTCAACTCTCATTGCTTGGCTGGGATGACAATCCAATTTACGGAAACTCTCTTGATCGCTATGCAATACAAATGTGGGTGCAAGGGCTAATAAATCATCAAGAAATTCTTTGTATATGTCCGGAATCTCATATGTCTGATAGCACAATCACTGACATACGTACTATAGACCATAAGTTTAATTGGGGCTCAAATAATGGCGGAGGCGATTTTTTGAGATATTCTCCGGTGGGAGAAGCAGATTACCTAAACAAAATGAGAGCTGCAAGATATCATTTCAAAAATTATGGACCTTGGCTTGGGGATATGGTTTTTTATATGACAAGTGAGGATGGTTGCATTGAGGGTGAAATAAAATCAACAATTATTGCAGGAAATGATATATCAAGAATTTATTTTGACTGTAAGTATCGTGTGGTAAAAGATATTCGAGTAAATTCAGCATATATTGCTTGGTTGGGTTGCCCTACCTATGATTATAGTTGCTATGCTTTATATGCAATTGGAAATGAGTCTGGCATTATTTTAGAAGGTCAATGTAAGGTTGAAAATGGCGAAGAAAAGATTTTAATTAATTACGACTTGACCCCCAATACATGGTTCTCTGTATATAGAGGGGGCGTTATCGACGAGCAATACCGCGAACCAAATGGAAATAAAGGTTTAATTTACCGAAATGGTATTTTAAATCTTCAGGCTCATCCAAATGCCACCTATCGTGCAACAAAGACGCAAATTGCAAACATTGTTAATCGTGTAAACACACAGTTTTGGCTTGGAATTCACACAGGAACCACTGAAATAACACTCAAAAAGGGAGATACTTTTAGTATAGTGTATGAATATGCTCCAACCCTTAAATTTCATTATAACTATGGACCCATTGCAAATCCTAATGTTACAGACATTTCGTACACGTACCTATCAATTTTAAAGGAATTTCCGGATAGTTGTGAACCTGTTTCATATGAGGCAATTCACGGTGCAATAAAAGCTTTTGTACAAAAAGGGGAAATTATTAATGATATTTTCACATCAATCTTATTAAATGAAGAAGATGAAGCTGTTTTTGAGTTGGAAGGTGGATCTGGTTGTGTGCCTCTTAGAATTTATTTGCACCGTATTCCGATAAGCCACGCTTCTTGATATTACAAACGTTACAATTGATATTACCCCTGTTATAAACAAACGTAGCGGTTGGCAATTGAATTATGATGGAAAAATGATTGTAGCGTCAACCATATTAAGGATTGAACCACAAAGTCTTAATGCACCAAAAGAAAAAAGATTATTTTTGGTAAAGGCTAAATATTAAATTTAATAATGTTATTTTAAAGAAAAGACATTATTATGGTGAAATGAGGAAATGCAAATGAAAATCACTAAACCAGACCGAAGTGGCAATTCAAATATTAAAGAGGGATTTAAAAATCCACCATATGGCTACGGAATAGTTCCGTTTTATTGGTGGTTAGATGATAAGCTAACAAAGGAACGTATAGAATGGCAACTGATAAAATGAAAGACCATTCAATTTGTGGGTTTCAAATTAACTATTCTCACGACTGTGTTGGAGGTATAAACTATGGCTTAACCTATAAAAGTGACCCTAAATTATTTTCAGAAGATTGGTGGGATTTTTTTAATTGGTTTGTTCAAAAAGGGAAAGAACAGAACTTTTCCGTTAGCCTTTCTGATTATACCTTAGGCACTGCAGGACAGGGCTGGTTTATTGATGAAATTTTAAAGGAATATCCCCGGATATAAGAGGTTCATTATTAAAGGCTATAACCTTTGAATATAGAAAAGGGGATAAAATAGAAATTGAGATTTCTTCAGACACTTTATATGTTAGTGCTGTTATTGAAAATGTGAAAGCGTTTAATTTGCTTAGCCATATTAAAGGTCATAAATTAATGTGGACAGCTGAATTTGATTGCAAGATTTATGTTATCTGTTCGGAAATACAAGAATATTCCTTAGATCCAATGAATGAAAAAGCAGGACAGCAGGTTTGCGAGAAATTCTTTTCTCGTTTTTACTGCACGAGATGGTGGTAGATGGAGAAATTAAAAGCCGCTCACAATATGTGAACGACTTTGATTAAAGTTAAATTTCGCTTTCGGCAATACTCTTAATGTTAATAGCCTTAATATATCTTTTTAATTCTTCATAAAAATTCTCGTGAGTTCCTGCAAGAACGACAACAACAGTAATGTTTGGCTCTATTTCAACAAGAGTATATGCAAGTCGGTAGTCGGTTTTGTTGTAGCGAATTTCACAACAGTAAATGCCAGAAAGGTCACCACTCTTTGTCTCGCCTACAAAATGGTTAAGTCTTATTTTATCAACCTCTTCTTGAAAAAGTGTTTTGAGTTTCTTATCATTAAGTTTTTTCAAGAATTTTGTTGCTGGTGGCAAGAATATAATTTTATTCATTACTTACCCTCTGAACCAAAAATATCATCGTAGGTTGCGAAATCACCCTTGCCATTTGCAGCAGAGGTTGCATCAGCAATAAGCTCTTCAACAGCTGGACGGATTTGCTTACGCACTTCTTTAAATTTTGTGAGTAAATTCTCACCAGAAAGACCCTGCAAAATTAGGTCAGCAAGAATTTGCTCGTCAAACTCACCACCGCTGTCACGCACAGGACGAATAACAATAGCATTGTTTTGAACATAGCAATCAACTTCGTGTTCAATACCGAGGGTAGTAAAAAACTCTATTGGTAATGTGATTTGCCTTTTTTGAGAAACAGAAATTCGTTTCTTAAACATTGGGAACACTCCTATCTTAGCTGATTGTGCCATTTATAATACTCCTTTCATATTATATGCGTTGCATATATAAATTATACAAATTTTCTTTGATTTCAGTATAACAAAGAAAAAAAGAAATGTCAATGGGTAGGGGGTATTAAATCTTTGTTTCTTTGTTTCTTTGTAAACGGGCAAGGGCTACGCGTGAGAAAAGCCAAAACCATACGGAAAATCAAAGAGAAATTGAAAGCCTTGCAAATACTCACTTCTTGTTTTTTAGGTGCCTTGCCGTTTGATTAAATTACATCGCTTTTTGATTAAATTACATTAAAAAGTTGTGTTTTTAGAGCAAAAACAGAAAGAAAATGAATAAAAAACTTAGATATAGGAAGGAAGATTACAATGTCAAAATCAACAGGAATTGGACGAGGTGGAGCAAGAGCTAATTCGGGCAGAAAGAGAAAAGCACTATCAGAAGCAATACTTGATGGCACAAGAAAATCAAGGCTTAAAATTGTGAAATTTGAGGGAGTGGATTTAATAGACGAAACTACGTAAACTTTCCCGAGATAAAAGAGCATTTAAAAGCGGTGCAAAAGGATGGGGAGGTAATATACTACTCCTCTC
>CAZFQD010000050.1:0-14676 GCA_964520885.1 uncultured Oscillospiraceae bacterium
GGACTGGTTCGCAATGACATGCCGACACTTTGCTGACTTAACTTAATAGGCTAAAAATATTTTTACAAAGTTGGGCATTTTATATTGCAATTTATAGCAAAAATATACTGAATTATAAAATTTATATAACCCTTTTAACGACTTAACTATTTAGTTATTTCACAATAAGCATTAAAGTATTTCTCGCCAAGTTGATTTAGAGCTTCTCTGCAAAAATGTATAGTATCTCCATTTCCTATCATTTGGTCATTAGAACGCAATTCATTGGTTTCAACAAATTGTGCGTTACCAATATTCTCACAAACTTCTTTTATTGCTTCTATTATAGGCACACAGATTTGAATATTATCCATCTTCCATTGTTGCACAAAATCTCCTGCTATAAAGGGAAGGTTTTCACAATGAAAGGTGCTTCGCACACTGTTTACCAGCGTTAAAAGGTTATTAAAGTGTATTTCCTTAGTTGAATTTAATATAGCATCTGTTTCGCCTTGATGCCACAATAAAGCAACTAATTTGTTTTTAGGATTAAGTGCAAGTGCAACTTTTATCATTTCAATCATTTTTAAATACAAATCATCGGTCATCCCCCAACGATTATCCAAAAAACCTGTTCCACCAATTGCCGCTCTTATTATTAAGAGTTTTCGCCCATATTGCAATTTGTTTTTTTCAATATATTCCCTTGCAAAGGACAATGAAAAATTGTTTACAATAATATTTTCTATTACTTGCTCACATGCAATTGAAATTGAAAAATCATTATTCAAAAACCAAATATTTTCATTTGGAATAAATGGTTCAGTTGCATCTCCAAAACCGCATCCTTCGCTGTTGGATTGACCTGCTTGAATAATAATGTCAAATTTCTCTTTACTAAAATTCTTTAGCATAAATATTTTCCTCCAATTATTATACAGATTTAAACTACATATTATCTAAAAGTTCTTTTACAATTATATTTAATATTTGTGGGTTTGCTTGACCTTTTGATTCTCTCATTGCTTGTCCAACTAAAAAGCCAATAGCATTTAGTTTTCCCGCTTTATAGTCTGCAACGGACTTTTCATTCATAGAAATTACCTTTAAAGCTAATTCTTTTATCGCTCCTTCATCACTATTTTGAATTAATCCTAATTCTTTAACTAATATTTCAGGATGTTTACCTGTTTCAAATACATTGTCTAACACTTTTTTTGCTGAAGAATTAGAAATCGCTTTGCTCTCAATTAATTTAATTATTTCAAATAGATATTGTGGCAATAATTTTGTTTCATTAAGTTCGCAATTATTTTCGTTTAAATATTTTGAAATATCTCCTAAAATCCAATTGCTAACTGTTTTTGCATTAGCACCTAATGAAACACACTCATCAAAAAACTTTGCTTTTATTAAAGATAAGCAAATAATATTAGCATCATATTCCGGTAAATTTAATTCATTTATATATCTAAATAGTTTTGCATTTGGCAATTCAGGAATTGAAACACTTACATCATTAAACCATTCATCTGAAATAACAATTGGGCAAAGGTCCGGTTCTGGGAAATACCTATAATCGTGAGCATCTTCTTTGCTCCTTAAAACTATATTTATTCCTTTATCATCATCCCATCGTCTTGTTTCTTGGTCAACACTTTTTCCGCTTTCTACAAGCTCAATTTGCCTTTTAGTTTCATACTCTATAGCCCTTAACGCACCACTAAACGAATTAACGTTTTTCATTTCAACTCTTGTACCTAATTTTGTTTCTCCAATTTTTCTAATGGATACATTTATATCGCATCTTATTGAACCCTCTTGCATTTTGCAATCAGAAACATCAACATATTGTAAAATTGTTTTAACAGTTTCCAAAAAATCTTTTGCTTCTAAAGCTCCTCTTAAATCAGGTTCGGTTACAATTTCAATCAATGGGACACCGCAACGATTATAATCTGCCAATGTTCCACCATAGATGCTATCATGTATTAACTTTCCCGCATCTTCTTCAATATGAATTCTTGTAATATTAACTTTCTTTTTTTGACCTTGTGAATAATATTCTAAATAGCCTTTTTCACATAGAGGTATGTCAAATTGAGAAATTTGATAGGCTTTTGGTAAATCAGGGTAAAAATAATTTTTTCTGTCCTGCTTACAAACTCTGTTTATTTTACAATTTAAGGCTATTCCCATTTTCATTGCATATTCAACAACAGTTTTATTTAAAACCGGTAAAGAACCCGGCATTCCTGTGCAAACCGGACAGCACCGAGTATTTTCTTTGCTTCCAAACTTGTTTTCACAAGAACAAAATATTTTAGATTTTGTTTTAAGTTCTGAATGAATTTCTAAGCCAATAATTGTTTCATATTTCATATTATTTTACCCCCAATAACGAAGGAGACATCTCGTCCCAAATGCAATTTTCTTGTTCATAGCTATATCCTGCTCTTATGAGTAAATCATCTGAAAATCTTTTTGAAATTAATTGCATTCCAATTGGCAAATTGTTTTTATCCTTACCACATGGAATAACAAAAGCAGGTAGACCGGCAATATTAATTGATACTGTGCAAATATCCTCTAAATACATTTTTAAAGGGTCATCTGTTTTTTCTCCAATTTTAAAGGCTGTATCTGGAGAAACTGGAGTTAATATTATATCAAATTCTTGGAATGCGTTTGCAAAATCTCTCTTTATCATTTTTTGAACCGCTTGTGCTTTTTTATAATAGGCATCATAATAACCTGAACTTAAAACATAAGTGCCTAACATTATTCTTCTTTTTACCTCATCGCCAAAGCCTTCGCTTCTTGTTTTTAAATATAAGGAGCTTAAATTGTTAAAATCTTCAGTTCGGTAGCCATATTTGACACCATCATACCTCGCTAAATTTGAAGAGGCTTCTGCTGAAGAAATTATGTAATATGTTGGTAGAGCATACTTTGAAAGTGTAAGGCTCATCTCCTTTACAGTAGCTCCCATCTTTTCAAACGACTTTGCAGTTTGTAAAACTGCATTTTTAACACTATCATCTATTCCAACGCCAAAATATTCCTTTGGCAAACCAATTTTTAAGCCTTTTACATCATTTACTAAAGATTTTGTAAAGTCATCAAATATATAATCAACACTTGTTGAATCATTATTATCTTTTCCATAAATAACATTAGATAGCAATGCAATATCACTAACATTTCTTGCAAGTGGTCCAATTTGGTCAAGCGAGGAAGCAAAAGCAATTAGCCCATATCGTGAAACAGCACCATATGTTGGTTTAAGCCCTGCTACTCCGCAAAATGAAGCAGGTTGACGAATTGAGCCACCTGTGTCCGAACCTAATGATACAATACACTCACAAGCGGATACAGAAGCCGCAGAGCCACCAGAAGAACCTCCCGGAACTCTATCTAAACTATGAGGATTTTTTGTTTTCTTAAAATATGAGTTTTCACAAGAAGAACCCATAGCAAATTCATCCATATTTAATTTGCCGGTAATTACTAATTTATTATTATGTATTTTCTCAATTACTGTTGCATTATATGGAGGATTAAAGCTCTCTAATATCTTAGAAGCACAAGTTGTATTTATACCCTTTGTGCAAATATTATCCTTAATTCCTATTGGTATTCCTGCTAATGGTGGTAAATCCTCTGAATTTGCAATGCTTTTATCAACTGTTTTCGCTTGTTCTAAAGCATTTTCTTTATTCAAAGAAATATAACTACTAACCTTATCTTCAATATTTTCTATATTATCAAATACTGAATTTGTAAGTTCTACAGAACTTATTTTCTTTTCTTTAAGCATTGTTGAAAGTTCAACTGCCGTCATTTTAAATAATTCCATATTTTTTTACTCCTTATTATTCAACAATCTTTGGAACAAAAAAGCAACCCGCTTTTTTTTCTGGGGCATTTTTTATAATTTCTTCTCTTGGAAAAGATGGTTTAACTTCATCTTGCCTAAAAATATTTTGATTGCCTTCAATAGTAAATTTATTTAAATCCTCATCAATATTTAGTTCTTGTAAACTATCAACCATTTTTACAATAGCATTCATATCCTTTGCTAACTTATCAAAATGCCCTTCATCTATTTGAAGCATTGAAAGCTTTGCAATATGGCTAATTTCCTTATTTGTTATTGACATTTTCTTCCCCCCTATTTGAGCATATTTTTAAATTCTTGTTCACTAATTATTTTGATATCTAAAGATTGTGCTTTTGTTAATTTGCTTCCTGCATCCTCGCCAGCCAAAACAAAATCCGTGTTTTTTGACACGCTACTTGAAGTTTTTCCACCATAACTTTCAATAATTTTAGATGCTTCTTCCCTACTTATTGATGGTAATGTTCCTGTTAAAACGAAAGTTTTACCTAAAAATCTTTCATCAACTAAACTATTAATATACTTCATATTGATTTTTGCTTCTTTTAATCTATTAATATAATGCTTTGTTTGAGGTAATTCAAAATATTTTATTATACTATTTGCAGTTGTTTGTCCTATTTCATTAATATTAACTAATTCATCAATATTAGCATTTATTAAATTATCCAATGTTTCAAAATGCTGTGCAAGGATTTTGCCTGCTTTTTGACCAACTTGTCTAATCCCTAAGGCATAAATTAACTTTGACAAATCATTATTCTTAGTTTTTTTAATAGAATTTATTATATTTTGTGCTGATTTTTCCTTATGTCTATCAATTTTTATTATATCATCTTTAGTTAAAAAATACAAATCAGCAGGAGATTTTATTAAACCCTCATTTGTAAATTGTTCAATAATTGCAGGACCTAAGCCCTCAATATCCATAGCATCTCTTTCAGCAAAATGAATTATATTTCTAATTAATTGTGCAGGACATTCAGAATTTGTGCATCTAACCGCAACCTCTTCAAAATCCGAAAATACTTTGCTCCCACACACAGGGCAATTAGAAGGCATTATATATTCTTCTTCTTTCCCTGTTCTCTTTGTTTTATTAACTTCAACAATTTCAGGTATTATATCTCCTGCTTTTTGAACTATAACTGTATCTCCAATTCTTATATCCTTAGTTGATATAAAATCTCTATTATGAAGTGTTGCTTTACCTACAGTTGTTCCCGCTAATCTAACAGGCTCTAAAATTGCATTTGGAGTTAATACTCCTGTTCTACCAACATTAATAACTATATCTTTCAATAAAGTTTCTTTTTTTTCTGGAGGATATTTATATGCTAAAGCCCATTTAGGAAATTTTGAAGTGCTACCCAAAACTGTTCTTTGCTCGAATGAATTTACTTTAATAACTGCACCGTCTATTTCAAATGGCAACTCTCCACGAACATCTCCTAATTTATTGATTTCACTAAAAACATCTTCAATATTGTTAAAAATATTATAATAAGGACTTGTTTTAAAGCCTAATAGTTTGAGATAATCAAGAGAATCACTATGTGATAAAAGAGTTTTTCCTTTAATTTGTTGAATATTAAAAACTATTATATCTAAATTTCTTTTTGCAGTAATTTTTGAATCTAATTGCCTTAATGAGCCTGCGGCGACATTTCTTGGATTAGCAAATAAAGGTTGTTCATTTAATTCTCTTTCTTGGTTAAGTTTTATAAAATTTTCTTTTGGCATATAAACCTCACCACGAACTTCAAGAAATTCGGGTGCATTGTGAATGATTAAAGGGATTGATTTAATAGTTTTCAAATTTTCTGTTACATCTTCGCCAATTGTTCCATCTCCCCTTGTTGAGCCTCTAATAAACTCTCCATTTTGATATTCTAATGAAACTGAAAGGCCATCAACTTTTGTTTCTACAATATATTGAGGTTTATTTACCTTTTCTAACACTCTATTATGAAATGTTAAAATTTCTTCAAAAGAAAAAGCATCTTGAAGACTTTGCATAGGAACATTGTGAACTACTTGAGAAAATGAAGTTAAAGCAATTCCTCCAACTCTTAAAGTTGGAGAAAAAGATTTTTTATATTGAGGATATTCTTGTTCAAGTTTAATTAATTCTCGTAATAAAAGGTCGTATTCGTAATCACTAATTTCAGAGTAATCCTCGACATAATATTTTTTACTATAATATTCAATTTTTTCAGTTAATTCATTTACTCTTTTTTCAATATCCATAATCATAGTTTCGCTTCCTTATTATTTTACATAATCGTTTACTTTCCCAATAATGTCACTGTTGTCGCCATAAATATTCGCATAATTTGAAGGAACCTCACCTAATATTACTGTTTCTGCAACTGGAATAGTTGTGGAAACCTCTGATGATGTTGAGTAACCCGGCATAATTACACCAACAATAACCTTAACTTGTATTAAAATTTGATGCCTTGTTTGATTTATTCCTGCGGATTGAAAAATATTTACCATATCAGCAGTTACTGAACCTACCGGAACAATTTTTAATGAAATTTTTGGTCCTTGACCCGATAAAGCCATACCATCAATTATATTGCCCAATGGAATTCTAATGGTTGATTCCTCAATGGAAGTAATTTTATTTAGAATAGAAACCGATAATCGTGCCTTTAATTTATTCATTTTAACCATATTTGTTTTAAGTGCTGTAATTCGGTTTTCTGAATCTTTTTCTAAAGTAATTAAGTCATCATATTTTATGTCATCCTTTTCAAGTTCTGTATTGACAGCACTATATATTGCCCTTGTAGCAATTGCTTTAGCATTTGCAGTTCCTAAAGAAATAATAATTGGTTTTAGTTTACTATTAATTGCAAAAAAAATAATTATTCCTATAATTAATAAAAAAATGAAGAATCTAACTATTTTAAAAAAAAATGTTTTCTTCTTTTTAGGTCTTGAAGGTTTAAATCTTAACATTATGTACCCCTCCAAATATTACAAATAAATATGAACTCTAATATAATATTCGAAAGGCGTTAATTTTGTTAATAAATTTTTTCTTTATTCATATCTTAAAGCAGATATTGGATTAAGTTCAGCCGCTTTTTTTGCAGGATACACACTAAATATAATACCAATAATAATTGAAAAAATCAAGGATAATAACATTATTCCTATATTTAAATCTGTAGAAAATCCTAAAATATTATTTGCTATTGATGAAATTGCGATAGTTAAGGCTATTCCAATGATACCCCCTGAAATTGTAATAGCTATTGCTTCGGCTACAAATTCACTTACAATTGTTCTTTTTGTAGCACCTACTGCTTTTTTTATTCCAATTTCACGAGTTCTTTCACTAACTGCAACTAACATTATAGTCATAATTCCCAAACCACCAACAATTAAGGAAATAGCGGCAACAGCAGAAATTATACCAGTTATAATATTTATAATGTTTTCAATTTTTTCTTTTTGTTTAACCATATTATCTGCAAAATAACCATTTTCAATATTATTAGTTCTCGAAAGCAAAGAAGTTATTTTTCTTCCAACGGTATCTAAATCTTTACTTTGATTAATATTTACAATTATTTGGTCAAAACTATCTGTTCCATATAACTTTTGAAGAGTGCTATAAGGAATATAAATAAATGCAGGTATATATTCTCCAGCTATATTATTCAGCATACTTCCATTACTATTTATTACACCTTTAATAGATAGAGTTTTTATTGCACCATTTATTAATACATTGATTTTTTTTCCAATAATATTTTCTCTTTTAAATATTTGTTTTGCTAAAGTTGTATCTATTAAGCAACTATTAGAAGCAGAATTTATATCTGAAATACTTAAATTTTGACCATAAATTGGTGTCATTGAAATTGTTTCCTTTGCATTAGAGCCAATTCCCCAAATAACACACTCTTTTTTAATTCTTTTTTCAGAAATTTGTCCATAATTATAAATAATCGGCATTATTTGAGTTGCTTCTTTTACTTTATTTTTTATTTTCATAACTTCAGCTGCTTTAAGTTCACCTTTTTTACCAGAGTTCCCTATTACTCCTCTAATTGATAACCCATTTAGTCCAAAACGGTCAAATTCATTAGTAATAGCTTTTTTGCCACCATTTCCAATTGATAGGACAGTTGCTACAGAGGTTACTCCTATTATTATGCCAAGCATTGTTAAAAAAGAGCGGAGTTTTTTTCTTTTTAAATTTCTAAAAGCTGAAAAAACAATATCTAAAAACAACTATTTTTCCACCTTTCGCAATGGCTTTATTTTAGATGATGGATTCAATTTTTCATTTGGATTAAATATTAATATATCATTTTCATTTAGTCCTTCAACTATTTCAATTCCTTGCTCATTTTCAATTCCTGTTTTTATTATTTGTTTAAAAGGTTTGCCATTTTTTATTTTATAAACATATTCATTTTGTTTATCATCTTGTAATATACAATCATATGATGCTAAAATAGCATCTGGTTTTTCACTAACTAATATTTTAATATTTGCAGTAAAACCAGGTCTTAAAATGTTTCTATTATTAACATTATTGATTTTGACAACTGCTTCAACAACGGTTTCAGTAAAACCAGAATTTATAACTTGCTTAGCTATAGGTGAAATGCTTACAATACTACCAAAGTATATACTGTCCTTAAATCCATCACCTGTAATAATAGCCTTTTGACCAATTTTTATTTTAGTTACTAATGATTCATTTATATTAGTTTTTATTTGAAGTGAAGTTAAATCTGAAATAGTTATTAATGGTTTTGAAATATTTAATGAAGTTCCTTCAATAGCATTTACTTCTGTAACAGTAGCATCAAAGTTAGCAATTATTTTAATTTCTTCAATTTTATCATTTTCAATATTTTCTGTTTCTTTGTTATTGGTATAATCGTTTGCTATTTGGCTATCATAATTTGGCAAAATATTTGTTATATCTATTCCTGCGGGGTAATTTGATATACTGTTTATAGTTTGAGGTGTTGTGTTTTGTTCTCCTGTTTTAATGTAAATAATTAAAATGTCATCTTTTTTTATTTTATCCCCCGATTTTACTAAAACTTTTTTTATAACACCAGTGCCATTAGCAAAATAATCTTTTTTTTGATTTTGCTCAATTTTTCCACTACATTGAACGAAATCTTCTAATTTTGTTAAACTTGGTTTATACACTTCAACTAAAACAAATTCTCCAAAAGCAAGATTTGCAAAGAATAGCCCTATAATGATTACAAAAGTTATAATAATTATAATATAATTTTTTTTCAAACTTTTCACTTCCTTCATATTATATTCTTTATTTTTTATATAAAAAAATACTATATGAAAAAAATAATTTTTTAAAAAAAGAGCGGTTTTTATACCGCCAATTTTTATTTCGTGTCCATTACATTGGGTGCAGTATACAATGGTCGCCCCTACTTTTTATTTTTAATATATTCATCAATGGCAACTGCACTATTTTTTCCTGCACCCATTGCCAAAATTACTGTAGCCGCTCCTGTTACGGCATCTCCTCCTGCAAAAACCCTTTCCCGTGAGGTTTGTCCTGTTTCTTCGTTCGCAACAATACAACCCCATTTGTTAGCTTCTAAACCCTGTGTTGTTGTTCTAATAAGAGGATTTGGCGATGTTCCAACGGCTATTATAACTGTATCAACTGCAATATTGTAATTTGAACCTTCTTTTTCAATAGGTCTTCTTCTGCCAGAACTATCAGGTTCGCCTAATTCCATTTCCACACATTCCATACCGGTAACCCAACCTTGCTCGTTACCTAAAATTTTTGTTGGATTTGTAAGTAATTTAAAAACAATACCCTCTTCCTTAGCGTGATGTATTTCTTCAACCCTTGCAGGCATTTCTGTTTCACTCCGCCTATAAATAATGTAAACATTAGAAGCACCTAATCGTTTTGCACATCTTGCGGCATCCATAGCAACATTGCCCCCGCCAACAACTGCAACACTATTGCTTTTTTGAATAGGAGTATCATATTCTTTATCATAAGATTTCATTAAATTTATTCTTGTTAAATATTCATTAGAAGAACATACTCCATTAAGGTTTTCTCCGGGGATTTTCATAAAAGTTGGTAACCCCGCACCAGAACCAACGAAAATAGCTTGATAACCATTTTCAAAAAGTTCATCAATTGTAAACGCCTTGCCGATTACCATATTTGTTATTATTTCAACACCTAAATCTTTTAATTTATCAATTTCAAAAGCGACTATTTTTTTTGGCAATCTAAACTCAGGAATTCCATATACTAAAACTCCTCCTGCAATATGAAATGCCTCAAATATAGTAACTTCATAGCCCATTTTTGCTAAATCGCCTGCACAAGTAAGTGAGGCAGGACCTGCTCCAACCATTGCAACCTTATACCCATTCTTTTTTATATTAATTTTTTCTTCTTTTCCATTTTTTCTAAACCAATCTGCTGCAAATCTCTCAAGCCTTCCAATGGCAACAGGTTCGCCTTTTATCCCTCTTATGCACTTTAATTCACATTGAGTTTCTTGAGGACAAACTCGTCCACATACAGCAGGTAATGAATTTGTATTTGCAATTTCTTTATATGCTTTTTCAAACTCGCCATTTTTTATATATGTAATAAATTCAGGAATATTTACAAATACAGGGCAACCCGAAACACAAGGTTTATTTTTGCAGTTAATGCACCGCTCAGCTTCTTCCACAGCCATTAGTTCAGTGTAACCCAATGAAACCTCTTTATAATTACTGTTTCTAATTTTCGCATTCTGTTCAGGCATTGGCACTTTTTTTAACGACATATTAGGCATTGTTTTTTCCTCGCAATTTACACAAATGTTCTTTTTCAATATCCTTATACATAGTTGACCTTCTAATTGCTTCATCGTAATCTACTAAATGTCCATCAAATTCAGGACCATCAACACAAGCAAATTTTGTTTCTCCATTTACAGTAAGGCGACAACCACCGCACATACCCGTCCCATCAATCATAACAGGGTTCATACTAACTATAGTTTTAATATTATATTGCTTAGTTAAAAGCGAAACAAATTTCATCATAATTAAAGGACCAACTACTATAACAGCATCATAAACATTGCCCTCTTCAATTAACTTTTTTAAATACTCAGTTACTAAACCTTTATTTCCATTTGACCCGTCATCTGTGCAAATAATAAGCCTTGAACTTGCATTTTTCATTTCATCTTCAAGAATAATTAAATCTTTATTTCTAAAACCTGCAATTAAGTCAACTTTTGTTCCAACACTAAATAGATATTTTGCTTGAGGATAAGCAATTGCACAACCAACTCCTCCACCAACGACCGCAACTTTTTTAAATCCATCAAGATGGGATGGCTTGCCAAGAGGACCAACAAAATCTAAAATTTTGTCTCCCATTTCAAGTTGACCCAATAATATCGTTGATTTTCCTACCTCTTGAAATATAATTGTTACAGTTCCTTTATCTTTATTGCAATCAGCAATTGTTAGAGGAATTCTTTCTCCTTTGTCATATACTCTTAAAATAATAAATTGACCCGGTAGAGCTTTTTTGGCAATATGAGGAGCGAATACATCCATTAACTTCACTTGCTCATTTAATGTTTTTTTGCACAGTATTTCAAACAATTTTTACACCTCATTTTTTTTTCTTTCCTATTGATTTATTTTTGTATTATATAATGAATATTGTATAATAGCAATGTAATAATTATATATTTATTTAAATATATTGCACTTTTTCTTGTTTTTTATGTAGTGAGGAATATCATAACATACTAAAATTATATCATCACCAATTTTTTCAATATCTTTCCATGGAATTACATAATCCTCATCTCTTCCAAATAAACCAAAAAAGCATGAAGAACCAGGAACGATTATAGCAACAATTTTTGCAGTACAGATATCAAATTCAGCATCATATACACAACCTAATCTACTTCCATCCTTAATATTTATTACTTCTTTATTCCTTAAATCAGTTATTCTACACATTTATTTGCACCTCCATATCTATAATCTATTCAATTACCAAACAAAAAATAATAAATGTGACATATTTAAGCCACATTTATTTTAAATATTATGTTTTATTGAATCAAGTGCGTTTTTTTCAAGCCGAGAAACCTGTGCTTGAGAAATTCCAATTTCTTTTGCTACTTCCATTTGTGTTTTTCCAACAAAAAATCTTAACGATAATATTTTTTTTTCCCTATTAGATAATGATTTTATTGCTTCCTTTAAAGATATCTCATCTATCCAATTATCATCAATATTATTATTATCTTTAATTTGGTCCATTACATATATTGCATCTCCACCATCTGCAAATACAGGGTCATATAATGAAATCGGGTCAACTATTGAATCAAGTGCAATTATTATATCCTCTTTTGGCAATTCCATAGCTTTTGCCAATTCTTCAATTGTTGGGTCCCTTTGAAATGTATTAATTAAGATTTCTTTCATTTGTAAAGCTTTATAAGCTAAATCTCTCATAGAACGGCTGACTCTTATAGAATTATTATCTCTTAAATATCTACGAATTTCCCCTATTATCATTGGAACCGCATAGGTTGAAAACAAGACATTGTGTTTTAAATCAAAATTATCTAATGCCTTAATCAAGCCAATGCATCCAACTTGAAAAAGGTCATCCATATTTTCTCCTCTATTTGAAAACTTTTGAATTACACTTAGGACAAGTTTTAAATTACCACTAATAAATTCTTCCCTTGCGTTTTTATCGCCATCCTTTATTAATAGAATTAATCTTTTCTTTTCCTGATTTGTTAATACTTTTAGTTTAGCTGTATTTACACCACAAATTATAACTTTATTTATATACATATAAACCTCCAAAAGCAAATACTTATTAATTTAAGTATTACCTTAGGAGATTTTTTTATACTATTACTGTGAAATTTAGTTTCCAAAGTAATTATATTATGTAATTTTGTCTATTTCTTTTTTTAACCTATCAAGTATTTTTTTTTCAAGTCTTGAAATATATGATTGTGAAATATTTAGCAAATCAGCTACTTCTTTTTGCGTATTTTCTTTTCCATCGTATAACCCAAATCTCAATTCCATTATTTGTCGCTCTCTATTTCCTAAACAATTTAATGCTTGAAATAAAAGTTGCCTTTCCACTTCATTTTCAAGATTTTTGTGAACCGTATCTGTTTCAGTTCCTAATATATCTGATAATAATAACTCGTTGCCATCCCAATCAATATTTAATGGTTCATCTATAGAAATTTCATTTTTAATACAAATACTCTTTCTTAAATGCATAAGAATTTCGTTTTCAATACAGCGGGAAGCATAAGTTGCTAATTTAATATTTTTATCCGTTTTAAAAGTGTTAACAGCCTTAATTAAACCTATTGTTCCAATAGATACTAAATCTTCGATTCCAATTCCTGTGTTTTCAAACTTTTTTGCTATGTAAACAACTAATCTTAAATTATGAACAATTAATTTATTTTTTGCATATGTGTCATTATTCATAAGTCTTTCAGCCATTTTTAATTCATCTTCGGTAGATAATGGTGCTGGAAGAATTTCTGTTCCATTAATATAATAAATTTTATTAATTTTTAAAAACAACTTTGAAAAAAGTATCTTATATTTAACAAATAATAAGTGTAAATAAATTAATTTTTTATCTTCTTTCAATTGATAATACCTCCTCATTAATAAATATATCTGGATGCAATAAAATAGAATATTCTCCAGTTAAAGATAACGGCTCGGTTACTATGCCTATAAGAACTTCTGATTTATAAATTTTGTTGTTTAGGGTTGTAATTATATAATCGGGTTTAAAACACATTATTAAACCTTCATTTTCCCAAACACCTTTATATGGAATTAATCTTATTCTTGAATTAAATTGAGAGTCATTAAAATTATTAAAATCGCCTTTGAAAAAACTATGTAGTTGTTGAGGCAATAAAATCTTCAGGACATTGAATTCGCAGATAACAATAGGTAACCCACTTAAGTTATCGCAAAGTGAATTTCCTGTATCTATAAAGCCATTTAACTTTACAGATTTATTGTTAAAGTATATTTCTACCTTGCTAACAAATGAAGTAATATTTGAATTGGAAAAGGTTTTTGATAAAAAAAATATTAAAAAGTAAACAATTACACCAAATATTAATATAGTTAAAAAGGAAATATCCAAATACGAAATTCCATTATTTATTGCAATTATGCTTCCTAAAGGAGTAAAAGTGCTAAAAGCTAATATACAACCTCCATAAATAAATGATACAATAATAAAAATAATAGTCCTTTTAAATAGTAATTTAATATTATTAAATGAGAAAAGAATTAAAATCATAATTAGAGAAAAAATAAATTGAATAATTAATAAAAACAATAAATTAATATTAATTAAATAAATAATTGTTCCATAAATCCCCCCTATTAATGATGATATTATTAATTTAATTATTTTTATTTCTTTTTTTAAAATAGATGCAGTGATTGATAGAAGCATTCCATCAATAATAAAATTTACAAAAAATAAAATATCAACATAAATAATTAATTCCATACTTTTCACACTCACTTAACAATAGTATATACTATTCAATTGTTAAATAATGTCATTTTTTATGATTTTTATTAATAAAAAAGTCGGCTGTCGAGAAATGTGCAGAATTTGACCAAATTAAATTCGTAGTCGTATAAAGATACGATAGAGTTTGATTTGGTCAAAAGCCACAAAAACGGCACTCCTGTGAGGTTGT